>NZ_KQ557129.1:0-83967 GCF_001443665.1 endosymbiont of Ridgeia piscesae
GGGCCATAATATGTCTCCCCGCATCGGAATCACCTCCAATACGGGGAGATTATAGAATGAATAGAGAACCCGTCAACAGATTAACCGAATGGCTCTATTCCTATGAGGCGTTTTTTTACTAACTGTAAGATCCGAAAATTGGGGTTAATTCCCAAAAAAATTGCTTGGTTCCTGATGAGGGGCGAGAGTATTTTTTTCAGAATATAATCACTGTTTTCGGCACTTATTTCCTGCTGTGCCTGTAAGTTTTTTCGACGCATTGTATTGTCAGACTGTGGGCCTGCCGTGGCGATCGATAAACTGTGTCTTGGACAGATTAATGCGAAGGTCTGAGCCTGCTGACCGCTCTGTTCGAGATGATGGGTGGTGGGGATAGAAGGGCCTACAAACAGCGCAGATAAATCGTAATGATTATTTGGTATGGCAGGGAGAGCTCTCTGGACCATACTTTAATCAGCCAGCTGAGAGCATAAAGGGCGTGGAGAAAGGCATACAGATCCATCAGCTCTCTATACTTCCTTTGAGTTCGTTCTGGTAAACGGTGAGTGTTGCGGGCCTGGCTCGCTGTTAATGTTCAGCTGCCGGCAGTGAATTGATGTTCCAGAATTACATACAAAAAAGCACCCAGAAGGTTCAGCAGACCCTGGAGATGGCGGTGGCTGAAATGGTGGCGCTGCATGAGAATCTGCTGACCCCTGACTTCATCCTGCTGGCGCTGCTCTCCCAGGGTGACTCCGAGGCGGTGAAGATCCTCGAGGGTTTGCTGCCGGATCATCAGGTCGTTATCGAGCGGATTGTTGCCCAGATCCATCACCACCACCAGAATGCCGTGCCGGTGAAAACTGACCAAGTGGTTGCCTCCCAGGAGGTGCACGAAGTATTTCGCATCGCCGATGAGGAGGCACGGGGCTTTGGTGATGAGTTTATCGGCACAGGTGCCCTGTTTCTGGCGATGTTGGACGACAAGGCGGGGGTCACCGCGACCCTGCTACGGGATGCGGGGATCACCCTGCAACAGGCCCGCCAGGCACTGCAGGATCTGCGCGGTGGTCGGGCGCTGAAGGCGGAGGATGCGGAGAGCCGCCCGGACCCCCTCAAACAGTACACCCGGGATCTGACCGAGATGGCTCGGGCTGGCGAGCTGGATCCGGTGATCGGCCGTGAGGATGAGATCAATCAGGTGATCCAGACCCTCTCCCGCCGCAAGAAGAACAACCCGGCGCTGATCGGCGAGGCCGGCGTCGGCAAGACGGTGATCGTCGAGGGGCTGGCGCAGCGCATTGCCGATGCCGAGGTGCCCGATACCCTGCTTAATAAACGCCTGCTGTTGCTGGACATGGGGGAGATCATCGCCGGTGCCAAGATGCGCGGTGAGTTTGAGGAGCGGCTCAAGTCGGTGCGCGACGCGGTGATCGAGGCGCGCGGTCAGATGATCCTGTTCATTGATGAGCTGCATACGGTGGTTGGTGCGGGCGCTGGCGGTGGCGGCATCGACGCCCCGAGCCTGCTGAAGACGGCCCTGGCCCAAGGCAGCCTGCAGGTGATCGGTGCCGACACCCTGGACGAATACCGCCGCTTTGTGGAGGCCGATAAGGCGTTGGAGCGGCGCTTCCATCCGGTGCTGGTGCGCGAACCTAGCATCGAAGAGAGCATCGCGATCCTGCAGGGCATTGCGCCCCGCTATGAACAGCACCACCAGATCCACTATCTGCCCGAAGCTTTGGAGGCAGCGGCGCACCTCTCGGAGCGCTACCTTACCGACCGGCGGCTGCCCGACAAGGCGGTGGATCTGATCGACGAAGCGGGTTCGCGCCAGCATATCCGGCTGATCTCCATCCCCCAACCGGTGAAAAAACTGGAACAGCAGCGGGCGCGTCTGCTGCGCGAAAAGGGCGAGCGCTACGATGCCCAGGATTATCAGCAGGCGGCCAGCCTGCAGATGGAGATCCTCAAGCTGGAGCAGGTGCTGCAGCAGCGTCGCCAGGAGTGGCAGCTGCAGCGGGGTGAGGTGGAGGCGACAGTCAATGCCGAGACGATCGCCGAGGTGGTGGCCCGTTGGACCGGCATTCCGGTGGCGCGCATGGTGGAGTCGGAGGCGCAGAAGCTGTCGCGCATGGAGGAAAATCTGCACAGACGCATCGTCGGCCAGGAGGATGCGGTGCGCGCGGTGGCCGATGCGATCCGCCGCAACCGCGCCGGTATCACCTCATCCCGGCGGCCGATCGGCTCATTCCTCTTCCTCGGCCCAACCGGCGTGGGCAAGACCGAGCTAGCACGCGCCCTGGCAGCGTTTCTGCTGGATGATGAGTCGCGCATCATCCGCCTCGATATGTCGGAGTATATGGAACGGCACGAGGTCTCGAAGATGATCGGCGCGCCGCCCGGCTATATCGGCTATGGTGAGGGTGGCCAGCTTACCGAGCGGGTGCGGCGTAACCCCTACGGCGTGGTGCTGCTCGACGAGGTGGAGAAGGCGCATCCGGATGTCTTCAATATGCTGCTGCAGATCCTCGAGGATGGCCAGTTGACCGACGCACAGGGGCGTACCGTCTCGTTTCGCAACACCATCCTGATCGGTACCTCCAACCTCGGTACCGAGTCCCTCTCGCCAGAGAAGCGCCCTATCGGCTTTGTGCAGGCGGCCACTCCCGGCTACGACGAGGCCAAACAGCTGGTGCTGCATGAGGTGAAGAAATTCTTCAAACCGGAGTTTCTGAACCGCCTCGATGATGTGATCGTCTTTCACTATCTGGAGCGAGAGCATGTGAGGCAGATTGCCGGCATGTTTGTGGAGGAGCTGATCGAACGCATGCGGCTGCAGCAGATCATCATGGAGGTGGATCCGGTGGTGGTCGACAAGCTGGCCCGGGATGGTTTCGATATGGTCTATGGGGCGCGCCCGCTGCGGCGTGAGGTGGAACGGCAGTTGGAGAACCCGTTGGCGATGAAGATCGTGAAGGGGGAGTGTGTCGCCGGAAACCGGGTGCAGGTGCTGTTACAGGATCAGATCGTGGTGTTTCAGATCGAGTAATAGGGCGCCCAGGGGCAAGGCGGGGATGGGGGCCAAACCCTTACGTCTCCCCATAGAGCGTCACAGTCACCCGCCGCCGATGGGGATGGCTGCGGTGCTCCCACAGATAGATCCCCTGCCAGGTACCGAGCCCAGGGCGGCCGTCGATGATCGGAAAGCTCAGGTCCATCTTGGTGAGGATCGAGCGCACATGGGCGGCCATGTCATCCGGACCCTCCTGGGTGTGATCGAAGAGCGGGTCGCCGTCCGGCACCAGCCGAGCCATGAAACGCTCCAGGTCGCTGCGTACCGTCGGGTCGGCATTCTCGCAGAGGATCAGCGAGGCGCTGGTGTGGTGCAGGAAAAGCTGGCAGATACCGGTTCTGATCCCCGCCTGGCGGATGATCTGCTCCACCTCGTGGGTGATGTTAAAGCTGCCGCGGCCGCGGCTGTCGAACTGCAGGGTCTCCTGGTGCACCATCTTTTGACTCTCTCTACTGATCTGGCATGCTTTGGCCCAAGTCTACTGGGAAGCCCACAGGATTGAAAAAGGCGTACCCCGCAACACCCTTTGAACAGCAACCGGTGACCAGCCTCAAGCGGGTCGGGCCGAAGGTGGCCGAACGGTTGGCGAAGCTCGGTATCTTCACCCTGCAGGATCTGCTGTTCCACCTACCGCTGCGCTACCAGGATCGCACTCGGGTGCATCCCATCGGCAGCCTGCGCCCAGGTGCCCAGCTGGCGGTAGAGGGCGAGGTGGAACGGGTGGAGGTGAAGTTTGGTCGGCGCCGCTCGCTGCTGGTGAGCCTCGCCGACAGCAGCGGGCGGATCCTGCTGCGCTTCTTCCACTTCTCCAACGCCCAAAAACAGGCGCTGGGTCGGGGCGTGCAACTGCGCTGTTTTGGAGAGGTGCGCAACGGCCCCAACAGCCTGGAGATGGTGCATCCGGAATACCAGGCGGTCAGCTCCGGCGCAACCCTGGAGGTGGAGGCGCACCTCACCCCGGTCTACCCCACCACCGAGGGGGTGCACCAACTGACCCTGAGAAACCTCACCGAACAGGTGCTGGCGCTGCTTGAGACTGAGCCGAAGGGTTTGACTGAGCTGTTGCCCGAACCACTGCGGCAGGGGTTGGCGATGCCGGATCTGCGCCAGGCGATTCTCTATCTGCATCGTCCACCGCCGGATGCGCCCCAGCCGCTGCTGCTGGAGGGAGCCCACCCGGCCCAGCAGCGCCTCACCTTCGAGGAGCTGCTGGCGCACCAGATCAGCCTACGCGAGCTGCGTCAGCAGCAACGGCAGACCCGTGCCCCGGCCTTGCTCGGGGATGGTCGCCTGCGCCGTCCGCTGCTGGCGCAGTTACCGTTCGAGCTGACTGCCGCCCAGCAGCGAGTGGTGGGCGAGATTGAGCGCGACCTGGCCGAGCCGGTGCCGATGCAACGGCTGGTGCAGGGGGATGTGGGCTGCGGCAAGACCATCGTCGCCGCTCTGGCGGCGCTACAGGCGGTGGAGGCGGGGTTGCAGGTGGCGCTGATGGCCCCCACCGAACTGCTCGCCGAACAGCACCTGCGCAGCTTCCGTCAGTGGCTCGAGCCCCTCGACCTGAACATCGCATGGATCACCGGCAGGCTCAAAGGCAAGGCACGGGAGGCCCAGTTGGAGAGGGTCGCACAGGGTGAAGCCCAGCTGGTGGTGGGTACCCACGCCCTGTTCCAGGATGACGTGCTCTTCGCTGGGCTGGGGCTGGTGATCATCGACGAGCAACACCGCTTCGGCGTGCACCAGCGTCTGGCCCTGCGAGAGAAGGGGGCGAATGGCGGCCACCGCCCTCATCAGCTGATCATGACCGCCACCCCGATCCCCCGCACCCTGGCGATGACCGCCTACGCTGACCTGGATATCTCGCTGATCGATGAGTTGCCGCCCGGCCGCACCCCGGTGCAGACGGTGGTGATTCCCGACAGCCGCCGCGACGAAGTGGTGGAGCGGGTGCGCGCCGGCTGTGCCGCAGGGCGGCAGGTCTACTGGGTCTGCACCCTGGTGGAGGAGTCGGAGCTGCTGCAGGCCCAGGCTGCCGAGGCGAGTGCCGAAAGCCTCACTGAGATCCTGCCGGAGCTTGAGATTGGTCTGGTGCATGGGCGGATCAAGTCCGACGAGAAGGAACAGATCATGGCCCGCTTCAAGGCGGGCAAGATCGACCTGCTGGTGGCCACCACGGTGATCGAGGTGGGGGTCGACGTGCCCAACGCCAGCTTGATGATCATCGAGAACCCCGAGCGGCTCGGCCTCGCCCAGCTCCACCAGCTGCGTGGCCGGGTTGGGCGCGGCAGCGTCGACTCTCACTGCGTGCTGATGTACCAGGCCCCCCTCTCCGCCAACGCCCGCCAGCGCCTGGCGATCCTGCGCGAGAGCAGCGACGGCTTCCTCATCGCCCAAAAAGATCTGGAGATGCGCGGCCCCGGAGAAGTCCTTGGTACCCGCCAGACTGGCGAGGTGCAACTGCGCATCGCCGACCTGGTGCGCGACCAGGGGATGCTCGACCAGGTGCGCGAGGCTGCCGACCAGATGGTGCAGCACTATCCAGAACAGGCTGCCGCCCTAGTTCAGCGCTGGCTCGGTCAGCGGGTGGAGTATGGGCGGGTCTGACCCAGAGGGGCGCCCCAGGTGGCGCTCCTGCATGGATCTATCAGTGCCTGCCCTAAGCGCGCTGGCGACGCGCGAGAGAGAGTGCGATGCTGCCGATGAGCAGCAGCCACAGACTCTGTGGTTCATCAACATAGACGCGGCCAACGTCGATGCTGGGGGCGGCCAGCTGAAAGCCATAAGCATCACTCAACACCACATTCTGCGGCCTGACCAGGGTCAGTCCTCTGCTCACGGTTGTGAAGTGGAGCGTGGCCAGGGTGAAGCTGGAGCCCTGTAGTGCATCCAGTTCCAGATTGGTGAGAAACGAGATCTCTTCGATGTAGAGTGTGCTTGGCGATCCGGCTAGGCCGCTCTCATCGACAAAGAAGTCAGCCTCAAATAGCAGTGGGTCGGTGCTGCCCAGGAACGCCCCGAAGTCGACCGAGTCGTAGCCGAGGATGCTAGAGCCGAAGGCGAGATCCATGGAGAAGGCGCCAAGGGAGTCAGGTCCACCGGCAGTGAGCCCAGAAACAGTGATGTCGAGGCTGATCGGGATGCCAAGTTGTCTGGTCTCCGTGTATGAGGGTTCGACGGAGATGGTGACCGCCGCAGCCTGCGCGCCGAATAGACCGATCAGTAGGGTAAGCAGCAGATATTGAAGGTGCTTGTTCACGTTACCTCCTCCCATTTGCAGTGGTTATTGGCAGGGTGCTCCCCGCGCATTGGTGAATTGAGTGACCAGGAAGCGTGCATCGGCAATATTCACTGAGCCGTCTCCGTTTAGGTCATAGCCGGGAGTTGGTTCGGTGGCGGCGTGGCTGCGGATATAGCTCTGAATGATTCTTAGGTCACTTCGGTCAACACAGCCGTTGTTATCCAGATCTCCGGCAAGAGCAGTGGGTCTGAGCAGTAAAAGCTCAAGCATCGGAGTAATTGCCTGCCGCCATCTTGATGGGTCGTCAGGAAAGGCGTCTTCACCATCTGGCACAAAATCCCCGTCGCTATCCGGATACCAGGTTGAGGTCAGTGCCGCTGGCGTGCTCTGGTCCAGGTAGTTTTTGTTGTTGTAAGTGACGTGGGAGAGGTTGCGCCCAAACAGGCCCAGGATATGCCCAGTATGCGCGACCCTGGCGAACAGGAGCTCGGCGTCGGTTGTCATATCACTGTTGTCGATATCAGGTTGCAGATCAGGCACGTCGTAGCGGGTTGCGGCTGGATGGCCAGGCTGCCTGGCGATGAAGATGTCTGCATAGTCACCAAAGTCGACTCGAATGCCCGTGTGGCTGCTGCCGTCGCTGAAGGATGCGGTGACAGGTAGCGCTTCACTCGAGACGGATGGGAAGAGCAGGGCGAGGTAGTTGAGATTGGCGCTCGACACCTCATGTGCGGCTATTCGGGTGTGCTTCAGGGCCTGTGCGGGATCATTGCTCCAGGTGTTGAAGTGAAGTGCATCAGGATCGGCGGTTACTGTGCTAGCGCCATCGCTACTGCTGTTGGTGAGGTGCAGCAGCAGTTGTCGTTGGTTGGCTGTTGTCCAGAGGTGGCGCTCGCCGGCTGAGCTGTATATGCCATTGCCGTGCAACAGCCAGTCATATTGATGCGGGGCAGTGGAGCGCAACTCATCCATCAAGACAAAATAACGGTCGTCGATAAAGATGACATTTCTGGTGATATCTGCCCCGCCGTATGCAATCGTGACCTCAGCAAAGTCGAGCTGTTCGCTATCGAATGTCTCTTCTACAAAGGCATCGCTTGTGGGAGTTGGGCCCAGATTATCCACCAAGATCAGATTGTGGTTGCCGGCCTTGTTGACTAAATCCCGCACAGCAAAGCTGCCATAACCACTATCTAGTGCCAGCGGCTCGCCAAAGGCATAGAGCATGAAGCTGGTGTTGTCCTCCTGCTGATGCTTGGGGAAGCGAAGCCCGCCGATTGCCTGCTCAACCGACCATTTTCGATCGGCCAGTAGATGCAGGTAGATCGCATCTTCTGTCCATCGATTGCGGAATGCCAGGTTGCCCGTCTCGGCGTTGAGACGACTTGGTGAGGGGAAGAGTGTCTCCGGTGATTGCGCTGCTAGTGCAGGATCAAAGGCGACAAACGTGTCAACAAGACGCCGCCCCAACTGGCCGTGTCGGGAGAAGTCCCAGGCCCAGAGTGCCCTTTGGTCGGCGTCAGAGGCTTTTGCGTTGGCGAGCAGACCACTATAGAAGGCGGCGTAGTTGCCATCTTTGATGTTGGGGCGCAGGCCGTTTGGCATAGAGAGCTCGAGTGACCATTGATGGATCTTTCTGGCGCGTTCGCTGGTGATCAGGTTGGGGATGATGATGGCATTCTGCCGAACCCAGTCATTATTGATGAAAGTTTGATCGGGTGCTGTGCCAAGCAGATTGTTGTAGGCCCACATGAAGGGCAGGTAGAGATCGGCAGCATAGTTGAGATAGTTTGGGCCCTCAGAATAGCCGCTGCCCTCTATCTCTTTGCTGAAGGTCAAGAAGTCGTTGATCGGTTGGCTTGCCGAGATGCCCAGGCGCTTCCAGATCACCGACATCGCGAGACTGATATTTTCGTAGGCATCCGGGGCCTGGTTGAACAGGAGTGCGGAGATGCCAAGGGCGCCGGCATTGCGCATCGAGATGTTCGGGCTTTCAGCCAGATCCCAGATGTGTGTGTGCAGATAGGTCAGATCGCGCAGTCGCTTGAGCTTTCCGTCGATCCGTGTTTTTAGCAGATCTCTTGCACTCTGGGTGTTGCCGATGGAAATGAAGAGGCTGGCGCGCCACCAATCCCAGAATGGCAGTGCAAACTCATTTGCCAGGATCTCGTCTGCCGAGATGTTGTTGGGAAAATTTGTGCCTAACAGCAGATCATAGGCTTGGCTCAAGGTTGTTAATATCTCTGCGGTATGCAGGCTCTTATGTCCCCATGTCTCGGTAAATAGCCCATCACCAATCTGGTCATGGAAGTTAAAGAGAACCTTGAGCGCATTGTTTCTGAATGCTTTGGCAGAGGGGCCTTCCAGGTCGTAGACAAGTGTTGCGCTTAATGCAATATGGGCATTATTAATCTCCATCGGCCAGCCTACGGCCTCATCAACGATGCCCTCGGCGTTTTGTGTGGCGAACTGAGGTGTCTCGCCGGCCTTGGTGTGGATGTTGGTGTACCAATCAACAAGGCCGTCGCTCTTCTTTTGTACGATGGATGCCCTCTCGGTGGCCGAATAGAGCAGGCGGGGGTGGGCTGCCCACTCGGGATGCCAGGCGCCGGTAATGGGGGAGCCGAAGGTAAGCTCAACAATCGGCGTGTCATCCTCGATGGTCAGGCGGTAGGTAATTTTGTTTTGAGCGGTGAGGTGTGTGTAGATCGGGTAGATCAACGGCCCCGATGGTAGCGCGTCGCTGGGGAGTTGTGACGCCAGGTCAAAACTTTCATCGAGGTCTGGCACATTGTTGTGATTTGCATCGTGGCTTAATAGTGCGGTTCTGATCTTTGGCTCCATGATGGCATCAAGCCCGAGTTCTACCAGGTAATCCGCTGCTCGCCAGGTAAAAGGGATGCCAAGGATGGAGTAGTCGATGCTGTTGTTTGTAGAGGTGTTGGCATCTACCCTGAGGTTTTTCAGGGAGAGGGTGTAGTGACCGTTGGTTTCCAATCTTATGTCGCCGGCTAGGGTGATCTCTGTCGCCAAGTCTGCGTCTGCATTCAGTGTTCCCAGTGAGGCGCGCACATTCAGCTTCCAATCGACAGGTATCTTTACCTCAAATGCCCAGGTGTTTGGTGAGGTGTGGAGGCCAATGGTGGCTGTTGGCAGGTCGGGGAGTGATACGCTTTTGACGCTGTGTTTGATGGAGTAGCTGAAAATCACCACACCAAAGACAGTCCATCGAATCAGCGGTGTTGTATAAGAGCCTGCCGCCTTCCATTGGGCTTCAATTGCGGGTTTCTGGGCGTTCCAGCTCTCTCTGACCTTGGTAACTAAGGCATTTTTTGAGCTGAAATCCTGGCCGCGAACACGAAAAACAAATTCGTCGTCCGTCACGGCATGAGCGATGCCACTCTCCATAAACAGCGTGGGTGTGAGCAGCAGCAGTAAAAACACAAAGGCATTTAATCGACTTAAGACTAAGCCTGTTCCAGTTGGCAGATAGCACATGCTCTTAATTGGATCTGACATGGTGTATCTTCCTGTGGAGTCTGGGATTTCAGTTGGCTTCGGTTATTGAGTGGTTGGTCCTGGCCGCCTGCTCGCTTCGCTCTCAGTGCCTTTCACTCTGCTGCACCATTCAACAAACCCTGTTCCCTAATGAGAGTGCCTGCCGAGGCTATTTAATAGAGACCGAGACAACCTCACCTTCGAATAGGCCTGTGTTTGGGTCAGGGATTGAGGTTGGCCTATAGTTGATAGCCACCTTCTGGTTCATGCTCTTTGCAGAAAGGAGTGTCGCTAGGAGGCGATTGATGTATGTCTCAGTGTTGCCGCGAACGATGAAATAGCTGATCTCTGCTGGCTGGTTGTCGGTATAGAAGAAAAAACCGCCGCGATTTGGGTTCTGCCAGAGCTGGCCCATCACAATAACGGAGGTGACATGCCCATAGTCGGATGCTCGTATTTCATCTGAAGCGTGCACACTGGCTGATGTGACAAGGAGCATCAGGATTAAGATAAAGACGCTGTTTTTCATGGCTGACTCCACAGTTCGATGCTGAGCTAGTTCATTGTGTTAGGTCAGAATGATCGGTTGCCTCACTATTTGCAGGCCTTGCCCCGTTTTCTGGTGAACTGGTGGACCAGGAAGCGGAAGTCGGCAACATTGAATGCGCCATCGCGGTTCAAATCGTAGCGGTTCGCTGGTTCTGTCTGGTTGCGCAGGGCGCTGCGCAGCAGCTTGAAGTCATGGCGGTCGACGCAGCAGTCGTCGTTGAGGTCGGCGCGTGGAGTCCCTTCGGTGAAACCTGCGGCGGTGTAGGCATCGAACAACACTCGCTTGTAGGTGGGAATAAGAGAGCACTCTCGCCGCCACCGTTTCAGATTGCTGTCCCAACGCCAGTAGCAGCGGGGTTTGGCATAGTTAGTTGCTTTTATAGCGAGAACATTTTCACCCAGCATGATCAGATTGGAAAAGTCGACCCGGTCGACCTTGTCGGCATTGCCGCCGTCGCTATTGATGTGCGCTGAGACGCCATTGACGAAAAACTCGTAGTCATCGTCGCCGACGATCTTGGCGATCGCCTTAGCCGGGGGATCATCGGGGGCCGGATTGTAGTTGAAGGTGTAACGGAGGTAGACGGTCTCATCGCCGCTGATGCCGTTGGAATCACCTGCCGGGTCGTGCCACATGTGCTGGGCGGTGGTGCCGGGGAGCAGTTCGGTGGGCGGTTTCGGATTGGGGAATGGGGCGCGTGCCGGTGACCAGGCGGAATCGTCGAAGCCGCTCAGGGTCCAGCCCTCTTCCGGGGTGGCGCTGGAGCGCCAGCGGCTGCTGCTGACTACGCGCACACCGGGTGGGCGGGTGAAGCAGAGGAAATTGTCACCCAATTCATCGAATTCAACCACTGAGATGCCGTAGCTGTCGCCGGCGTTTTCGTCGTGGTTGAAGTCGTGCCAGAGATCATTGCCGGTGCCGGGTGGGGTGCCGCTCCCCCAGTTGATCAGCATCCGTAATACATCTTCGTTGCCGGCCGGGTTGTTGGGGTTGTTGCCGGGCTCCGGTGGTTGCAGAAAAGTGTAGGACCACTGGCTGTGGATGTCGCCCATCTCCTCACCGGTGACCCAGGCCCAGTAGCCAGCGGGTTCAATGTCGAACGAGTATTGGAATCCGCCAATCCAGAGCTTGAGCCAGTTGCGGGTCATGTAGGTGGTGGAGATGAAGTCCTGCTCCGGCTGGCTGCTGATGGTGACGAGATGCCCGGGCAGGATGCGACCGTCGGGCAGTTCGAGGTGCTGCTGGGCGGCAACCGCCTGGGCCTGTGCCCAAGTCAGGCCCGCTTCGGGCCAGAGATAGTAGTAGTGCCCATCAAACTCCAGGGTATCGGCAAGCTCGATGCTGGTGGCCGGAATGGTAGTGAAGAGTAGCGCGCAGAACAGCGCGATTCGGATAACTGTGTGTGACGCGGAAGATTTCATCGTGATCCCCCCCAGGAGAGCCTGACGAATTTTCAATCCATACCCGCCGTGGGGCGGGCGCCTCTGTTGTTATTATCCTTGGGAAAATTGTAGTTAATGCTGGTCGAAAAACAATCTGGATTCTTGGCCGGGCAGGAGCTGCTCATAACTGGTGGAGAGAAAGAAACGGCGGTTTTATGCGATAATCCGCGCTCTTTTTTCGCCCGGGGTGAGCAGTGTCAGGTTCCCGCGACAATACGGTAGTCGAACCCAACTGGTCTGGCTGGAACCGCCAGCGGTTGACGCAGGTGCCTGCCGGGGTGCTGCCCTGGCTGCGCGACGAAGGCTCTTTGACGCGGCGGGTAGTGGCGGCCTGCAGTGGCCGGTTTCGGGTGCGGCTGCTGCGCCAGGCTTGGGGGACGCCGTTCTACAGCGAGGCACAGTTGCTGCGCATGCGTCGCGGCGAGGTGGCGCTGGTACGGGAGGTGGAGCTGCTCTGTGATGAGGTTCCCTGGGTCTTCGCTCGCACCCTGATCCCCGCCTCTACACTGCGAGGGGCGGCCCGGCGCCTGACCCTGTTGGGAGATAAGCCGCTGGGCGCGGTGCTCTTCTCTGACTCGCGGATCAAGCGAGGCAGAACCCAGGTGGCACGCCTGCAGCCACGACACCGCCTGTTTAGCGCCGCGAGTGTTGATCTGCAGCCTGTGCCGGATGAACTGTGGGGGCGGCGTACCCTGTTCCACGTCTCAGGTCGGCCGCTGCTGGTGAATGAGATCTTCCTGCCCAGGATACCGATGGAGAAAACCTCATGAGTGCGCCAGAGCTGAAGTTGGATTCGTTACAGTCGGGGCCTGTCTCTTGGGGTGAGCGGCTGCGCCGCTACGCCTTGCTGGTGCGGCTCAATCGCCCGATCGGTATCCTGCTGCTGCTCTGGCCGACGCTCTGGGCGCTGTGGATGGCGGGGGAAGGGCGGCCATCCTGGGGGGTGGTGCTGGTGTTTATCTGCGGCGTGACGCTAATGCGCTCCGCCGGTTGCGCTATCAACGACTTTGCCGATCGTCACATCGATGGCCGTGTCGAGCGCACCAAGCTGCGCCCGATCGCCGCCGGGTTGGTCAGCCCAAAGGAGGCGTTGGGGGTGTTTGCGGTACTCTCTCTGAGCGCCTTCGCGCTACTCTTCTTTCTCAACCATGAGACCAAGGCGCTGTCACTGGTGGCGCTGCTGCTGGCGGCGGTCTATCCATTCATGAAGCGCTACACTCACCTGCCCCAGGTGGTGCTGGGGGCCGCCTTCGGCTGGGCGGTGCCGATGGCCTTCATGGCGATTCAGCAGCAGTTGCCGCTAGTCAGTTGGGTGCTGTTCACCGCGACGCTGCTGTGGGCGCTGATCTACGATACCCAGTACGCAATGGTGGATCGGGAGGATGATTTGAAGATCGGTGTTAAATCCACCGCGATCCTGTTTGGCCGGCACGATCTGCTGATCATCGGCCTGCTGCAGCTCCTGATGCTCGGGCTACTGGGGCTGGCCGGTGCGATGGCGGGGCGCGGCTGGATCTTCTTCCTCGGGGTGGTTGCTGGGGCTGGGTTCTTTGTCTACCAGCAGTGGATCACTCGCGACCGTGAGCCGAAGGCCTGCTTCGAGGCATTTCTCAACAACAACAACTTCGGTCTGGTGGTGTTTGTCGGATTGTTGCTCGACTATCTGCTGCTGGGGTGAGCGAAGCGAACCGCATCTGTCGGGAAATCATGTGATTGATGCGGTTTGCGGGCTCACCACATTCTACAGACGCAAGGTTCTGAATCGCACATCCACCGTCACTTCTATCTGCTGCAGTGCCTCTGCGGCGGCCTTGCCCTCCCGGCTGGCGCGGAAGAGGTGCGGCGTCATCAGTAGCAGGTCGGCGATCTGCTCGGCTCCCAGGGGGGCGGTTGCGAACTGTAGCTCTCTGCTGTCGGTCAGCCGGAATCCGGCCGCCTCGGCCTGCTCCAGCTCGGGCGGCGGGCAGCGCTTCAGGGTCGGGTATATGATCCGGCGCAGCTCGATCAGGTGCTCCGGTCCTGGGTCGACCAGGATGATCCGTCCGCCCGGGCTGAGGCAGCGGCGAAAACTCTCATAAAGTGGAAATCCGAACAGGCAGAGGATCAGCTCCAGGCTCTCCGGCTGCAGCGGTGGGGTCCGGTTACTGCCCACCAGCCAGCGGATCTGGCGGCTGCGGCGGGCGGCGGCCTGTACCGCCCACTTGGAGATGTCGAGGCCAACCAGGGCCGCAGTGCCTTCGCGGGGCAGGGCCTCCAGTTGCATCATTAGCTGCTCCAAATAGTAGCCCTCACCACAGCCGGCATCGAGGATCCGGGCGCTTTGCGTCTCTGTCAGCTCGCTGATGACCCGCTCTCCCAGAGTGGCAGCGATGGGCGCGTAGACGCCGCTCTGCAGAAAGCGGCCTCGTGCGGTAATCATCTCTTTGCTGTCGCCTGGATTCCGGGAACGCTTCTGCTGCACCGGCAGCAAGTTGACATGGCCTTGACGGGCGATGTCGAAGCTGTGTCCATCGGGGCAGAGCCAGCGTCTGTCATCGCGTCTCAGCGGCTTGCCATCCAGTGGGCAGGCAAGGTTGTCGGCGGGGATGATCTGCATGGTCTGTCCGGCCCGGTTGCTGTGATTGAAAAGGCAGGGGAAGTTTACGAGAATGGCCGACGTGCGGGAATGGCGTCTGTTGCCATCCTGCTTGACCCGCCAATAAAGAAGAATGACCGAAACCTCCCCATCCACATCGCTTGCCGCTGATTTTTCGCCTGCGGGAACGGCATGGGCGCTCGCGGTTTTGTGATCTGGGTTGGGGTTTTTCGGCGGCGGTTTCACCGGGCGAATGGTACGCTTTGCCCGCTAATCCAATAGGAACAAAGAGGATCGGTGATGGCTGAATCAGCAGTGGATAACGTAAGGGCGGTGATTCTGGCGGGCGGCAAGGGGATGCGTCTCAGGCCTCTGACCACGGTGCTGCCGAAACCCCTGGTGCCGCTCGGCAACAAGCCGATCCTTGAGGTACTGATGCGCCGCCTCGGCTCCTTCGGTCTGAAGGATATCTCCATCTGCACCGGCTATCTGGCCGAGATCATCATGGCGGTTTGCGGCGACGGTGCCAAATACGATGCCAGGATCAGCTACTCAGGTGAGGAGAAGCCACTGGGTACCGCCGCACCGCTGGCGCGCATCCCTGATCTGCCAGAGACGGTGATCGTGATGAACGGCGATCTGCTCACCACCCTCGACTTCGGCAAGATGATCGAGTTCCATAAGGCGCAGCAGGCCGACTTCACCATCGGCGTCTACAAGCGCGATGTGAAGATCGACTTTGGTGTGGTGCAGAGTGACGATGATGGCCTGTTCACGGGCTTTATCGAGAAGCCCACCTACCACTATGAGGTGAGCATGGGGGTCAACGTGATCAACCGCGAGGTGATCGCCGGCATCGACCCCGACGAATACCTCGACATGCCTGATCTGATACAGCGGGTGCACGACCAGGGCGGCAAGGTGGCCCTCTACCGGGAGGATTGCTACTGGCTCGACATCGGTCGTATGGACGACTACGCCACCGCCCAGGAGGAGTTCGCTGGGATGGAGGATCAGTTCCTCGGGATCAAGAAATGAGTCAGACGGTCTGGGTGACTGGCGTGGCAGGCTTTACCGGCCGCCATCTGGTGGCGTTTCTGCGCCAGCTGCCGGAGCCGCCGCGCATCGTCGGCCTGGGGCTGGGTGCGGTCGATGGAGTCGAGCTGGATGCCCACTTCCCCCTCGATGTGACCGACCCGGGCCAGATTGAGGCGGCAATTGCACAGGAGCGCCCCGATATCGTCTTCCACCTGGCGGCGGTGATGCCGCCCTGTGACGATGCGCTGCTCTGGCATGTGAATGTGGGTGGCACCAACAACCTGTTGCGGGCGCTGGCCAAGGCCGGTTGCCAGCAGACCCGGATCCTGCTGGTGGGTTCCGCCGCCGAGTATCAGATGCGTGAGGATGGCCTGCTCAGCGAGGACGATCCGATCGCTGGCGAGACCCACTACGGCCAGAGCAAGTCGGCACAGATCGAGTGGGCGCGGCAGATCGCCGGGCTGTTCGGGCTGTCGCTGGTGGTGGCGCGGCCGTTCAACCTGATCGGCCCTGGCCTGCCTGAGCGCTGGGTGGCTGCGATGCTCTGCGCCCAGTTCGCCGACCCCGGTACCGCCACCATCACCGTCGGCAACACCGCCTCCGAGCGTGACTTCGTCGACGTGCGCGACTGTGTCCAGGCCTATTGGGAGTTGGCGCTGAAAGGCACCCCCGGCGAGGCCTACAACGTCTGCTCCAATCACCCCACCGGGATCGGTGAGCTGATCGATATTCTGCAGGCGCTAACCGATGGCCGCCATTCGGTCGAAGTGGATCGCTCGCGCTTTCGCAGTGTCGATCTCGACCGGGTCTACGGCACCAACCACAAGATCCGCGAGGCGATCGGCTGGCAGCCACAGATCAGCCTGAAGCAGTCGCTGCTCGATATGCTGGATGAGCATCGCGATGGCGAATGATTTCGACATCTGCATCGTCGGCCTGAAGTGCTACGATTTGCTCGCCGGCGAGTCGGTGCCGCGCTATCTGGGCGGCATCGAGAAGGTACTGGTCTCCCTCGCTAAAGGGTTGGCTCAGGAGGAGCTGAAGGTCGCTTTCATCACCTACGACCACGGCCAGCCGGATGCCATCGAGATCGATGGTGTCACCATCTTTAAGAGCTTCAGGCCGGACGAGGGGTTGCCGGTGGTGCGCTTTGTGCATCCGCGCATGACCAAGGTTTGGTCCACCATGCGCCGGGTTGGAGCGAAGATCTACCTGCAGATGGGCGGCGCCAGCGAGACCGGTGTGGTCGGTCTGGGATGCGACTTGGTGCCGGGCAGGCCGAGTTTTATCTTCAATATCGCCAGCGATGGTGACTGTGTGCCGGAGCTGCCGTTTCTTCATCTCGGGCGTGAGATCTGGCTCTACAAGCAGGGCCTCAGCCGGGCCGACCTGGTGATCTCCCAGACCCGCAAGCAGCTGCAGCTGATGAGCGAGAACTTATCCATCAACTCCACCACTGTGCCGCTGCCGGTGATCGGACCGGGCAATGATTTCAAGCCGCCTGCGCCTCCCGAACCGGGCCATGCACGGGTATTGTGGATGGGGCGTATCGTTGAGACCAAGCGGCTGGAGTGGCTGTTTGATATCGCTGAGGCTTGTCCCGAGGTCAGCTTCGATGTGGTCGGCACGCCCAACGAAGAGTCCGACTACGCCAACGGACTGATGCAGCGCGGTGAGTCGCTGATCAATGTCACCATGCATGGCCGGGTGGCGGAAGAGGCGTTGCCCGGGCTGTTCAAAAGCGCCTCACTCTTCTGCAGCACCTCCACTCTGGAAGGCTTTCCCACCACCTTTCTCGAAGCCTGGAGCTATGGTGTGCCGGTGGTTACCACCTTCGACCCCGACAACCTGGTTGCCAACAATCGGCTTGGCAGCGTGGTCACCACCCTGCAGGAACAGATCGGTGAGATCCGCTTCCTGCTTGATTCGGATGTGGCCTGGAAGGCAGCCTCGCAGCGGGTGCGACGCTTCTATCTGGAGAGTTTCACCCTGAAGGCGATCGCCTGGCGCTATGTGGAGCTGATCAAGAAATTGGCCTGAAACAGCTGCATTCCAGCTTGATTTCGTTCTGAGCGAATGGCGTTTGTGGGATTGAGCTGGGATCGGTGGACTGCTGGGCGGGGTAACGCCCCTCCAGAGCGGAGGGGCGGCGACTGGCTCAGATGTTGTAGAGCCAGGACTTGTAGCCGGCGATGTTCTTTGGATCTCTGAACCACTCGACGGTCTCGGCGAGGCCGGCGCGCAGGTCGTATTTCGGCTCCCACTCGGTGAGTGACTTGACCTTGTCGGCGGAGCCAAGCAGGCGCTCAACCTCCGACTTGCCGGGGCGGATGCGCTCGTCGTCGGTGATGATCTGGGCGTTGGGATTGATCAGCTCGATCATGGTCTTGGCGAGCTTGCCGATGGAGACTTCGACCCCGGTGGCGAGGTTGATCTCTTCGCCGATCACATTGTCGGACTTGGCGATCTCGACAAAACCCATCGCCGAATCTTTGACGAAGTTGAAGTCGCGGGTCGGGCTGAGGCTGCCGAGCTTGATCTCTTCGGCGCCGTTCAGCAGCTGGGTGATGATGGTCGGGATCACCGCGCGGGCCGACTGACGCGGGCCGTAGGTGTTGAATGGGCGCACGATGGTCACCGGCAGGTCGAAGGAGCGGTAGAACGACTCCGCCAGACGGTCGGCGCCGATCTTGGTGGCGCTGTAGGGAGATTGCCCCTGGTAGGGGTGGTTCTCATCGATCGGCACATACTGGGCGGTGCCGTAGACCTCGGAGGTGGAGGTCACCAGCACCTTCTCGGTGCCCAGCTTGCGTGCCGCCTGCAGCACGTTGAGGGTGCCCTTGATGTTGGTATCAACGTAGGAATCGGGCGAGTGGTAGGAGAAGGGGATGGCGATCAGCGCCGCCAGATGGAATACCACATCGACCCCTTGCATCGCAGTCTCGACACCGTTTGGATCGCGAATGTCGCCGGCGAAGATGTCGAGCTGCTGTTGCTTCTCCCTGGGCAGGGAGTCGAGCCAACCCCAGGAGTTGAATGAGTTGTAGTAGACAAATGCTCTTACGTCGCAACCGAGATCCATCAGGGTCTCGGTCAAGTGGCTGCCGATAAAACCGTCGGCGCCGGTAACGAGTACTTTCTTACCTTTTATTTCCATGGTTGGCTCTTGGTGGTTTTGGGGGGTGAATAAAGAGGCAAGTCGTGGTTTTTTCTGGAAAAACCCTATATTTGCCTCGATTTTAAGACGCCGCAGTATAAGACGCCCGGTAAACGGCGCGCAAGATCCAGTCGAAATAGTGGGAAACAGTGCAATTTCTAGGGCTGCGGGGCTTGCGGTGGTTGCCGGTCAGGGGCTTGAATCGGTGCACTTCAACGCTCTGTGCAACAGTAGCAGTCCGGCAATCAGGGTCAGGTTGGCCTGCTGCCCTAGCTGCTCTAGCAGCTGCTGCAGGCGTCGCTCGAACTCGTCACTCTTGGTCGGAGTCTCTGGGCTGGCGAGTTCGAAGGGGAGCAGGCGCAGATGCTCCCGGCGGTCCTCAGCTTGTCGGGCTGCGCTGAGAATCTGCGCGAATTTCAGCTCACTGCGCAGATAAAAGTAGAATTCCGGCTTACCGCCGCGCAGAAACTCCCGCGTCAGGCCGAGACAACGAATTCTCTCCGGCGTGATACCTAGCTCCTCCCTGACCTCCCTTCGCAGTCCGGCGAGTATGCCGTGCCAGCCATCGTTGGAGTGGCGCAGGTCGTCCCAGTCGAGCGCCCCGGAGACTGAACTGCTGAGGCTGTGGCGACGGTTGGCGACCCGGCCGCTGCGCTGTGGCACCAGCAGTTGACCGTCGGCTGATTCGATCAACCCCACCAGCCCCAGATGGTTGAGTAGTCCGCTGTCGGAAAACCCTCCGAGCCGACCCGATTCGGCGGAGAGGGCCTCGCGCAGTGTCTGCCTCTCCCCTTCCGGTCGGTAGTCCATGGCAAAGTTGCTGGTCAGGCCGTCGAAGTAGTTGCCCAGGCTGAGGCTGAGGCGGGGCTGACTGCTGCTGGTATCGAGCCTGGCTAGGCGGGTTACCTGGCCGTTGTGCAGCTCCGTCCGTTTTTCGCCAGACAGCCGGCGGAGCAGCGGGGCCTGGAAGCGCTCTATGTTGTACCTGATCGGATCACTGGCTGCCCCGATCTCTACCGCTGGTTGCTGCAGCGCCTCGCCGGAGAGCGCAAGGCTCATCGGCAAGCGGTACTCTGTGCCCGCGATCTGTGCGGAGATGGGCGGCTCCCGATGGTAGAAGTCGAGCAGCTGTTGGGCGTTGAGGTGCAGATGGGGCTCCTGGCGACTGGCTTCGCCACTCAGTGGTTCGCAGAAGAGTCTGCAACTCTCCTTGTCGGTGGACAACCAAGGCATGCGGGGCTCCTACTTAGGTGCTATGGATAGTTTCGCCACCATACCAGTAGCAGCCGAGAGGTGATGAAGAAGATGGCCAGGGAGATGGCGATAAAGCCTTTTCCAAGCAGCCACTGCGGCTACCCCAGCAGCGCCACCGACTTGACCTGCATATGCACTGCCTTGCCAGGCTCCAGCCCGAGCAGGTTGGCCGACTTGTGGGTGATGCGGGCGAGTAGGGCGGTGCCGCCGGCGTCGAGCCGCACTGTCATCTGTGAGGGGCTCTCTGGGTAGAGCTCGACCACCTGCGCCGGGAAGATGTTGAGGATGCTGGTGTCGTGCTGGTGTGCCAGGGTCAGGCTCACATCCCGCGCCAGTACCCGCAGCCGTACCGCCTGGCCGACCTTGATCTCGCTGCGGGCGAGGGTGAAGCGGCCGCCGGAGAAGGCGACGGAGGTGAGATGGAAGCGGTCGTCGTGGCTTACCACTCGACCTTCAATAATTGCCTCCGCATCGCTGCCGTGGGCCAGCGGCAGGTCGCTGCGGGTGAAGATCTCAGCGATCGGCCCGCTGGCGCGAATCTTTCCCGCCTCCATCAGCAAAATATGGTCGGCCAGCCGTGCCACCTCCTCGGGGGCGTGGCTGACATAGAGGATTGGGATTGCCAGCTCCGCATGCAGCCGCTCGAGAAAGGGCAGGATCTCCGCTTTGCTCTGCAGGTCGAGGGCGGCCAGGGGTTCGTCCATTAGCAGCAGTTGTGGACTGGTCAGCAGCGCGCGGGCGATGGCGACGCGCTGCCGTTCGCCGCCGGAGAGCCCGTTGGGACGGCGCGCTAGCAGCGGCTCCAGGCCGAGCAGGGCGACCGCCTGGTCGAAGTCGACACGGCGCTCTCCCGCTGACAGCCGCTTCAGGCCGTATTCCAGATTGCCGCGTACCCTGAGGTGGGGAAACAGGCTTGCCTCCTGGAATACGTAGCCGAGCCGGCGGTGGTGGGTGGGCACAAAGTGGCGGCCATCCTGCCAGAGGCTATCGCCGATCTTGAGATAGCCATCGTGGCACTGCTCCAGCCCGGCGATGGCACGCAGCAGGGTCGTCTTGCCGCAACCGGATGGGCCGAAGATGGCGCTCACCCCGCTCGCTGGCAGCGTGAATTCGGTGCTCAGCTGGAACTCACCTCGCTCGATCTGGAAGCGTGCCTGGATGCTCATCGCATGCCTACCGCAAAACGTCGGTTGAGGCTGAACACCGCCAGCAGCATCAGAAAGGAGAGCAGCAGCAGCCCGCCGGCAAGCCAGTGGGCCTGAGCATATTCGAGCGCCTCGACATGATCATAGATGGCGATTGAGAGCACTTGGGTCTCGCCGGGGATGTTGCCGCCGATCATCAGCACCACGCCAAACTCCCCCACGGTGTGGGCAAAGCCGAGCACCGCGGCGGTGAGAAAACCGGGCCGGGCCAGCGGCAGTGCGATGCTCCAGAAACGGTCGAACGGGGTGGCGCGCAGGGTGGCGGCCACCTCCAGCGGGCGTCGGCCAATGACGCTGAAGGCGTTCTGCAGCGGCTGTACTACGAAGGGGAGGGAGTAGAAGACCGAGCCGACCACCAGCCCGCTGAAGCTGAAGGCGAGGGGGCGGCCGCCGAGGGACTCCAGCAGCTTGCCGATGGGGCCGTGGGGGCCGAGAGCGATCAGCAGGTAGAAGCCGAGCACGGTGGGGGGCAGCACCAGCGGCAGGGCGATGATCGCCTCGGCAATCACCTTCAGGCGGCAGCGGGTGCGGCTCAGCCACCAGGCCAGGGGGGTGCCGAGCAGTAGCAGGATTAGGGTGGTCAGGCCGGCTAGCTTGAGGGTGATCCAGAGTGCGGCGAGATCGGTTTCATCCAGCATCTGGGGTTCCGTAGCCATAGCCCTGGATGGTGGCCTTTGCCCTGTCACTCTGGAGGAAGTTGTAGAAGGCGCGGCTCGCGGCTGTCTCTCGCAGCAATACTGCTTGTTGTTCGATCGGGGTGTGCAGCGACTCTGGCACCAGCCAGTAAGAGCCGGGGATCGGTTGCCCCGGGCGCTGGATCTGCGATAGGGCGACAAGGCCCAGTTCGGCGCTGCCGCTCTTCACAAACTGGAACGCCTGGCCGATATTTTCGCCGCGCACCATCCGCGACTGCAGCACCTGCCAGAGGCCGTGTTTTTGCAGCAGCTGTTGGGCTGCCCGACCGTAGGGGGCGAGTTTGGGATTGGCGATGGCCAAGTGGCGGAAGCTGCCCTTCTTCAGCACCTCTCCAGCCGGATCGACCTGAGTTGCGTCTGGACTCCACAGGGCGAGGCGCCCCACTGCGTAGGTGAAGCGGCTGTCTGGGACCATCAATCCCTGCTGATCCAGCAGCTCGGGGCGTCGGCTGTCGGCGGCAAAAAAGGCATCGAAAGGGGCACCGTTGCGGATCTGCGCATAGTGTTTGCCGCTGGAGCCGACCACCAGCACCAGTTTGTGTTCGCTGTTCTCTTCGAACTGTTTGGCGATGCTGCGCAGGGTCTCGGCAAAGTTGGCGGCGACCGCGATCCGCAGCGTCTCTGCCTGGATGATGCTTGAGGAGAGCAGGCAGCTCGCGTAGATCAGTAGGGTTGCCAGTCTACTTGGGTGGGTCATCGCTACTCCTGATAGATCGACGCTGGGTGAACGATATACAAAAACGCCCGTGGATTCATCAACTGGCTGGGGTATGCCGGTTGGCGGGGAGGGTGAGGCTGTGTGACAGCGTCGCCTGGGTGAGTCTCCAGGTTCGCTGTCATGATGGTTCGATTGCTATTCAGTAGAGAAGAAAGGGCTTGGGCTGAGCTCAACCTTCCGACATTTCAGGCCAAGGCCGCGAAAACTGTCGTCCTGGGAGTAGATCTGCAGGCCGGTGGCAATATAGCCGTTGGGGCAGCCTACATATTGATGCCATTTTCTGCAGTTGGTGTGTTGCGCCTTCTCTGCTGCGGCATTGATGCTGCGCACCAGCGGTGGGCTGGTGGGGAGCGTGGCGGCATAGAGCGCAATCCCCTTCAAGCGGTTTTTGCGGCTCTGTTTTTTGTTGGTGGTGCAGACACTGATGCCGCGTACATACTGGCCGGCGGGTAGGCTGACCACTTTTTTGTTACCCGCGCGGCCGGTGCAGATGTTCTTTGACTTAGGCGAAGGCTGCTTTTTTACGCTGGCCCTGTTCAGCGCCCGCGGGGTGGCTTTGATGTCGCAGGGTTTGTCGTGATTCTCTTGCCAGCTGACGTCGGTAATGCCGGCATGGGAGTGACGAAGTCGTGTCTCTTCCGAGCCATAGTCTCCGCTGGGTAGCGAGAGTGGCTCTTCATAGCTGAACTCCCCTACGTTGAGGCGTGTGAGTGTACCGGAATAGCCTGAGATCTTGCTGGGTATGTTGGTGTTGCTGAGCGTGAAATAGGTCTGGTCGGCATAGACCGTAGACCAGGCAGTAAATGCCATGAGGCTTGCGGTGATGATGTGGGTTATTGCCTTCACTATTTTTCCCTGCTCTAGTAAGCGAGGTGAGGCTGCTCAGCCCTTGGCTTCGTCGCTGTGTTTGGCGCGGGCGCCCATCACCTGATAGGTGATCTTCTCCGCCGAGCGCCCCGCCACATAGCCGCCCAGGCCGATCTGCAGCAGCGTCCAGGCTTCATCCGCCAATGGGTTGGCGAGCCAGCCGAAGCTGTCGAATACTACCAGTGCGAGAAAGGTCAACATGGTGACCGGCCGCCAGCTGCGCTGCAGTCAGGACTGTCCGGTCGCCTCCGCCTTGATGATCGAGGCCTGGCTCTCCATCAGCTTGGTTTCGTAGTCGAGTACCTTGCCGAGGAACTCGTTTTCGATCTGCTTGACCTGACGCTGCATCTCCATCTTCTCTTCTTCGCTGGTGTGCAGTTCATCGATCAGTTTGGTGGCCGGTTCGAAAATAGTGCTGATAAAAGAGAGCACACTCATATCCATCTCCTCAGGTGTTGTTGTTCTGTGGTGGGTTGGTGTTATCTGGACGCTATCTGCTTGAAGGTGTCGTAGTGCTGTTTGATCCAGCTGCCGTATTTCTGTTTCTGGCCGCTGCCGTTGTAGAGCCCGGCAAAGCTGCTGAAGTCCTGGCGCTGTAATCTCTGCACCATGGTGCGGGAGAAGAAGTCGAAAAAGCCGCGGATCTGGGCTTCGATGTCGTTGCTGAAGGCGTCGAACATCGCCTCTGCCGAGGGGTAGCCGATCTGCTCGTGGTGGAAGCCCATGATCTGTGGTGCGCCCATGCTGATCGATTTCAGGGCTGCTTCGTTGTCGATACTGCGGGCAAACTCCAGCACCTCCCACTCGGCGCGCTGGCTGCCGTGAAACTTGTGCCACTCTTCGCCCTGTGTGGCTCGCCACTGGTGCCTCTTCCAAGTCTGGCCCGTCTTGTAGCGGAAGTGGTTGAGAAAGTCATCGGCATGCTGTCGCCCCCAGAACTTCCAGAGTTTGTGGTTCTCGAAGCGGATGATCATGCGCCCCCGGTTGCTCTCTTCAAAGCCTTTGCCGGAACTCTCCACGCAGAGCACCGCCACCGCGCAGGCCACGTCGAGCTGTTTTTCGTCACTCAGTCGGGATAACAGGCCGCCGTAGCGGTTCCAGGTGGTTGCTACCTTGCGCGCCTGTGAGCTGCCGCTGATGGGTAGACGTTGCAGGGGCGGGAGTTGGGAGGCCTCATCAGCTGGTTGCGCTGGTGCCAGTGAGATGTCCTCCTCTTCCTCCTCATCCTCGGCGATTGGACCGGTCAGCAGCTCCGCCTCCTGCAGGGTCTGGATGTAGGTTGCGGCGACATAGCCACGGCCATTGCCGAAGGGGATCTCGAACCAGTCGCCAAGGCGGCTCTCGATCACCACCCGGCTGCCTGCGGCCAACTGGCCGAGGCTGCTGGCCTGACGTGAGGGCTGACTGCGGACGTGCAGCAGATTCGCATCGACCACGCCCTGCTGGGGCGCCTCGCGCGGGTGCAAATCGACATATTCGCGGGCGACATAGGCGTTGCCCTGATTGAACTCGATCTCCAGCCAGCCCTCCAGCTGGGCGAGCAGCTCGACCCGGCTGCCCGCCGTCAGGGTGCCGAGTATGGCGCTGTTGCTGTCAGGCTGCTGGCGCACGTTGAGCAGATTGGCGGTGACACGGCCGATGAGGCGCGGCGGTTGCTCGACCAGATCGACATAATCGGCATGTAAAAATGCTGGTTGGCCCTGGTAGAGGACCTCGAACCAGCCCGACCGTTCGCCGGTGATGTCGATCAGAGTGCCCAGGGAGTACTCGCCCAGCTTTCTCCCCTGCTGGCTGGGTTGGGCGCGGATATTCAGCCGAGAAGCGGTAATGGTGCCGATCATGGAGCGCTCCTTTGGTGTGGCCCGGCGAGCGGGTGATCCTAGCGGATAGGATTGCGGGCGGAGTGGCCGATCGTTGCGGTGAGGCTGGGTGCAGCGGACCCTTCGTGATGTTTTTGTTCTTTATTGAATAGCCAAGAGGCGGCTATCTTGCAAGTCTTGGAGACGCGTCTAAAACAGCTCGATGTCCGAATCATCCTCCGACTGCTCGGTCGATTCGGATGCCTGGCTGCTGATGAACGCCTGCACCAGGCTCTCTTGGTTGCTGATGACGCTCTTCAGATTGTGGTTGATAGTGTAGAAGACTTCGCTGATCTCTTGCCCGGCATCCATCTGCTGCATCGCCTCTTCGATGGCGCTGTCGATGCGGTGGAGCAGATACTCCTCCTGATCCTCCTCCAGCCCCATGCGCATCATGTCGTAGCTGATGTCGTGGACCAGATCCTGCAGCAGCTTGTTGCTGTGGTCGCGGTTGACCAGGATAGTTTTGGCCAGGTGATAGAGGCTGCCGCGGATCTGGCTGAATGAGCGTAGCAGTTCATGGTTTTGCTGAGTCAGCGCCGCCTGGGTGGCGAGTACATTGATCTTGGTGTTGACCGCCGAGAGCAGGATCGGGAACAGATCTTTCAAACGCCCGTAGCGATCCATATCCTCCAGCGGCATGTTTTTGACGAGCAGGCTGGCCTGAGGGAAGTTGATGATGGTGCGGGCGCCGAAATCGAAAAAGCGACTCTCCTTGTCGTTCATCTCGATCAGTTCTTTTTCCAGCGGACTGATGCTGCCCTGGGAGGAGAACCAGTGCAGCTCATCATTGGCGCTGATCAGCAGTACGCACTCCAGTGAGAAACGAGTGGTGGTGTTGAACAGCCCTTGGGCGATCTCATCGAAGTTGGAGTAGCTGAGGCTCTTCTCCAGAAAATGCATTGCCTGAGCCAGTTCGCTGGTGCCGGTGATGGCGATGATGGCGGTCTGTTGTGCCTGCTGGTAACGTTGGCTCAGTTCTTTGCGTTCGGCGCCGTAGCGCATCAGCACATTGATGCGGGCCAGCAGGTGTTCTGCCTCGAAGGGTTTGACCAGATAGTCATCAGCGCCGACTTCGTAGCCTTGCAGGCGTTCCCTGAGCGTGCCGTGGGAGGAGAGGAAGACCACAGGGATATCCTGGGTCTCCGGTAGACTGCGCAGTCGGTCGCAGACCTCATAGCCGTTGATGCCCGGCATCTCCACATCGAGCAGGATGAGATCCGGCTGCCCTTGTTGGGCGATCGCGATGCCCGACTCGCCATCATCCGCCGCTCTGGTCGACAGCCCGCTTGCCGACAGGGTCTTGCTGATCAGTTTCTGGACGAATCTGTCGTCGTCGATGATGAGGACATTGATCTTGTCTGACATGCTTGTCTTTCTTCGGCAAATAAGGGGGCCGGATCCGGTTTGAAGCACCTCGCTCTGTAGATGGGTAGCGGTTGATCCGCCCAAGACTTGACCTGACCGTGCCCCTTGAGTCGGGGCGAACTAGATCAGCGCATAATCGGCTGCAGCTGGATGGTTTCCGGCGGCAGACAGACCTCGTCGCTGCAGGCCTGCAGCTGAAGCTCCAGATCCAATAGCGTTGCACCGCCGTTCCCCGGCGTACGCTTGTGCTCCAGCGTCGCCTGGAGTTGGATATTGCCTTCATAGACCAGCAGAGGGTCGCGCTGGAAGGCGAGTTTTTGCTGCACTGGCGAGGGATAGGTGACCGGGGTCATGCGCCACTCGCGCTGGTTGTTGGCCAGGCGCAGCTCAGTGGGGATCAGTGACTCGCCGAGGGGTTGGTGGGCATTGATATGCCAGCCTTCGGGGATCTGGATAGCCAGCTCGAGCAGCTGTTTGTTGTCACTCATGGGTTTGAGCCCAGCCTCAAGGCGGATGCCGCCGAGGGCAGCGTAGCCGCGATGGGTGCGTTCGCCCTGGTTGAGATTGTCGACCGCGCTGAGCATGTAAGTGTAGCCGTTGGGTTGCCGTTCGATGTTGGTGGCGAAGTAGGCGATCAGGCTCTCTGCGGCGGTTTTATAATCTAGGTGGCCGCTGCGTAGCCAGAGCCGCTGCAGCAGATGCAGTGCCACCGAACTGCCAGAGGCGATGGCGTTGTCGGAGCCGCCGTCGCGCGGTCGGCCCATGGCGTTAAAATGGTTTTCCCCTGCCTCGCTCATGTAGAAACCACCATCCTTCTCCTGAAAGCGGGCGAGCATCGCATCGGCCAGCTCGCGGCTTCGGCTCAGCCATTTTGGGTCGCCGGTCAGGTCGTAGAGATAGCTCAGTCCCTCGCCGAGGTAGGCGTAGTCCTCCTGGTTGGCGGAGATGGAGGATTTGCCGTCGAGATGGACCCGCCAGAGCTGGCCGGCGCCTTTGCGATTGTGCTGCCAGAGGAATTCGGCGGCCCGTTCGGCGGCCTGGCGGTAGCTGTCTGAATCGAGCAGATCGGCGGCCTGGGCGAAGGCAGTGATCATCATGCCGTTCCAGGCGGTGACGATTTTGTCATCGCGTAGCGGGTGCTCGCGCTGTTCGCGGATCTGTCTCAGCACCTGATTGATATGGTCGATGCGCTGGTGTAGCGCTTCGAGGTTCATCGACTTGGTCTCGGCGTACTCCTCCAAGCTCTGTGGTAGATGCAGGATGTTGCGTCCCTCGAAGTTGCCGCGCTCGCTGATGGCGTAGAGTTCGATCGCCAAGCCAGCATCGCGGGGCTCCAGGGCATCGCGGATCTCCGCCGGGATCCAGGTGAAAAACAGCCCCTCCTCGCCGGCGCTGTCGGCATCCGTAGCAGAATAGAAACCACCGCTGGGGGCGGTCATCTCGCGCAGCACATAGTCGAGGGTCTGGGTCACCACCCGGCGATATTGCTCTTTGCCGGTGAGGCGCCAGGCGAGCAGATAGATCCGCGCCAGCTGCGCCTGGTTGTAGAGCATCTTCTCGAAGTGGGGCACCAGCCATTCGTTGTCGGTGGAGTAGCGGTGAAAGCCGCCGCCGGCCTGGTCATAGATGCCGCCGCGGGCCATCGCATCGAGGGTGACCTCGAGCGCCTGCAGCGCCTCTGGATGAGGCTGGCGCTGCAGCTGGTCGAGCAGCAGGAAGAGCCAGGGTTCATGGGGGAATTTGGGGGCCTGGCTGAAGCCGCCTTGCAGCTCGTCGAAACTGCGCAGCATTTGCGCCACCGCCTTGTCGGCGGCCTGGGAGTCGAGTGCCTTGGCCTTGCCGCGCTGGCTGTTGGCTGCCTCGACTGCCTTGGCGACCCGCTCGGCCTGCTGGCGGGCATCTTCGGGGCGCTCTTCCCAAATGGCCTGGATCTGCTGCAGGACGCTGGCAAACTGCTGCGGCGGGAAGTAGGTGCCGCCGAAGAAGGGTTTGCCATCGGGGGTCAGCAGGCTCGACATCGGCCAGCCGCCGGAGCCGGTCATCAGCATCACCGCGGTCATGTAGGTCTCGTCGATATCGGGGTGGCTTTCGCGATCCACTTTGATGGCGACGAAGTGCTTGTTGAGGAAGCGGGCGATCGACTCATTCTCGAAGCTCTCCCGCTCCATCACATGGCACCAGTGGCAGGTGGAGTAGCCGATGGAGAGGAAGATTGGTTTGTTCTCCCGCTTCGCCTTGGCGAAGGCTGCCTCGCCCCAGGGGTACCAGTCGACCGGGTTGTGGGCGTGTTGCAACAGGTAGGGGGAGTCTTCGAGGATCAGGCGGTTGAGGTAGCGTGGCTTGCCGTCCGCTTCGAGGTGTTCTGTGCGTGGGTGGTAGCCGACCCCCTTGGCGAGGTAGGCGGCTTCGAGTTGTTGTTGGATCTGCATCGGGCGTGTCACCTGGTAGTGGGGTGGGCGCCCCTCCGCGCCGAACGCCTGCCAGGAGAGGGTGAGCAGTAGTGCGGCGAGGAGTCTGGTATGCATCGGTTTAGGCCCCCAGTTCTGCCAGCAGTCTATCGATCAACTGCTCGCCCATCACCGGACTAAAACTGCCGAATTTCTGCAGTCGTACGATGCCCTGCCGGTCGATGATCGCCATCTCCGGGGTGCCGCGGGTCTGGAATCGCTTCATGGTCTCGGGGATCTCCTTGCCGGGTTGGTGGTGGTCGATGCCGATCAGATGGTGGATCTCTTTCTCTTTGAGATAGCGGCGTAGGCGCTCTGGGGTTTGGTAGTTGTGGCCCTCAAACACGGTGTGGATGCCGATCAGTATCAGCTTGCCCTGTTGTTCGATCTGGTGCCGGTACTTCTCTTCCCAGCGCCGCATCAGCGGCCCAGAGAAGCTGTTGCAGCCGGGGCACCAGAGCTGGAAGAAGTCGATCACCACCACCTTGCCGCGTAGCTCAGCCAGGCTGGTGCCCTCGCCGTTGATCCACTCGCTGATCCGCCATTCAGGGGCGGGCTTGCCACTGCCAAGGGCGCTGCTGGCCATAATTAAAAACAGCAGGCCGAGCAGCGGGGGGAGGGGGCGCTGCCGCATCGCACGCCACCTTTAGAAGTCGAGCTGGACTTTCTGTTCCATCGGCAGGTTGGCATCTTTGGCCCATTCGGCGGTGGAACCGTCGTAGAGCTGGGCTTCTTCGTTGCCTAGCAGTTCATGGGAGACGAACCAGCCCAGTGCGGCGCGGTGTCCGGTGTGGCAGTAGTTGATCTGTTTGCCCTGCAGCGACACACCGGCGGCGGCGTAGATCTTCTTCAAGTTGTCGAGGCTCTGGAACTGGCCGCCGCCGTTGACGGTGAGCCAGTCGTAGGCGAGATGCACGGCATGCGGCAGGCTGCCCGGGCGCTCTTTGTCGCCGCCCCGGTAGATGCCGAGATACTCGGCGCGGCTGCGATTGTCTACCGCCAGCGCACCATTTTCCAGGGCCGTCTTGACGGTCTGGCTATCAGGCCGGAACGCTGCGCGCAATTTTGCTTTGAATGCCTTTGGCTTGGGCTGGTTGAGCCCCTTCTGCAGTGGATAGACGCGCTTGTTGGCATAGTTGATCAGGCCGCCGTCGAGGATCGAGACTTGGTCGTGGCCGAGCGTCTTGAAGGTCCAGTAGATGCGGGTGGCACTGGCCATGTCGCCGGCCCCGGAGCCCATCACCACCAGCACCACCTGGCTGTCGTTGTCGATGCCGAGGCTGCCGATCAGCTGCTCCAGCCGGGCTGGTGGCGTCATCAGCTGGGGTGTGCCTTTGGGGGATGTCTGACGCCAGTCGCCATAGTTGCTATTGACCGCGCCGGGTACGTGGTAGCGCTGGTAGCTGTTGCGGTCCTGCAGGTCGAGCACCACCAGGTTTTCATCCTTGAGGTGGGCATTGAGCCATTCGGCATCTACCAAGGGGGTGGCGAACAGCGGTGTGAGGGTGAACGCAAGCAGCAGGCCGGTCAGCAGTCGGATTTTCATTGGTGTTTTTTTCTTCTGGGTTGGAGGGGGTGAGGGTGAGACATCGAGGGGAACCAGCAGGTTCCCCTCGGATCGGACTCAGGAGCTGATGCTGATACCGCCGATGCTGCTGGCGTTCATCTGCATCATGCGATGTTTGCCGGCGGCTTTTTGCGCCACGGCCATCAGGAACTCATCGACGTTTTCGTACTCCATCTTGTTGGCGAATTCCAGCAGTGTATCGACCAGCTGGCCGGTGGCCGCGATCTCCTCGTGGCTGCGGCCACAGCCCTGGCAGTGGGTGCCGTCCTGGGTGCAGTTGTTGCCGCCTTGGCAGGGATTGAATTTCATGGAAGCCTCCGGTGTCGTGGGAAAGTGAGGCGCTATTCTGACAGCCGAGGCGAGTGGGATAAACACCCTGCAAGCGGTAGGTAGGGAGGGGCAGCTTTTCTTGCATCGCATTGAAAAGCAGCGAATATCCTTATACCGTGCAGCGCACACGGGGGCGCTGTTGGGCCGCCTGTGTGACATAATAGACTCAAAATCTGAAGGGGTTTGTGATGCTCAAGCGAACAGCGGTATTTCTGATGTTGTTGGTCCTGGTGCCACTGGGGGCGGTGGCAGAGCAGGATGCCTTTGGTGAAGCGGAGGCGGCGTTGTTGGCTGGGGATTATGATAAGGCGTTCAGGAAGTATCTGCGGCTGGCGCGAGACGGCAGCCCCAAGGCCCAGTATGAGCTGGGGCTGCTCTATCTGCATGGCAAGGGCGTCCGCAAGAAGGTCGACCGCGGGGTGGAATGGCTCAAGGAGGCGGCCAACAATGGCTCCTACCTGGCGGCCAATGAACTGGGCAATATGTATATCTCTGGAAAGGATGTGCTGCGGGACGAAAAGCAGGCGATCCACTGGCTGCAGCAGGCCGAGAAGATCAATGAATCGACCAATGAGGCCGATGTCGAGTGCGAGTAATTTGCTGATATGAAATTCAGCGACTTCGGTTTCAAGGAGAACCCCTTTTCCATCACTCCCGATCCCCGCTACCTGTTTCTCAGTCGCGGCCATGAGGAGAGCCTTGCCCACTTAATCTATGGGGTCGGGCCCAATGGCGGTTTCGTTCAGCTCACCGGCGAGGTGGGTACCGGCAAGACAATGCTGGTACGCAGCCTGCTGGAGCAGCATCTTGAGAATGTCGAATTCGCTCTGATTTTTAATCCAAAACTCTCCCGTCGGGCGTTTCTCGCGGCGATCTGCGACGAGCTGGGGATCAGCTACACGGGGCCGCCCTACTCGCTGAAGCAGCTGATAGACAACCTGACCCGACATCTACTCGAGGCCCATACCGCCGGGCGCAACACCGTGCTGGTGGTGGATGAGGCGCAGAATCTCAGCCCGCGGGTGCTGGAGACGGTGCGCATGCTGACCAATCTGGAGACTGCGCGCCACAAGCTGCTGCGGATCATCCTGGTGGGTCAGCCCGAGCTACAGCAGATGCTGGAGCAGCGGGAGTTGCGCCAGGTCGCCCAGCGCATCACTGCGCGTTTCCACCTCTCGCCCCTGAGCCGCAAAGAGACCTCCGACTATATCCGCCACCGGCTTGAGGTGGCTGGTGTTAGCGAGCATCTGTTTACCACGGCGGGGATGTGGCTGACCTACTCGCTCTCGGGCGGCGTGCCGCGCATCATCAATACGATCTGTGAACGAGCCCTGCTGGCGATCTTCGCCACCGATGCGCGCCGCGCCGGCGTGCGGCTGGTGTGGCGGGCGGCGAAAGAGATCAGGGGACGGAAACGTAGGGGGCGGTGGTCGAAGGTGTGGATGCTTGGCTTGCTGCTGGGTGTAGTTGGTGGCGCCAGCTGGTGGTTGGCGCCGCTGATCGGTCCACTGAAATTGGAGTCGCAGCAGCTGCATGTCGTCCCGGAGCTGCCGGTATCAGTAGAAACGACGGAGAGCGGGGAGCAACCACAGCATAAGGCCGGGCAGCTGGATTCCAGGGCAGAGGGGGATGGTTCGGAAGCGTCGCTGAGTGAACACATCAGTCAAACTGATGATGGTGAGTGGGCGGCGCATGCGCGGCTGTTTGCGCTCTGGGGCTTCTCTCTGACTGATGACCTCGCCCTGCTGCCTTGTGAGTATGCAAAGGAGCTGGGGCTGCGCTGCCTTACCGATGTGGCGGGATGGGAGGATCTGGAGCGGCTGAATCGTCCAGCGCTTTTGTACCTCAATGTGGCGGGAGAGAAGCGTTATCTGCTGCTGAAGGCGTTGCATGGAGAGCAGGCGATCGTTGATTATGGTGCTGGGGAGAGAGCGGTATTGCGGAGTGAGATCGCACCGCTTTGGCGGGGCGAATTCACCATGTTGTGGCGCCCTCATGCTGGTGAGGCGTTGATTGGCCCGGGTAGCGATGGGCCGCTGGTGACTTGGTTGCGGCGGCGTCTGGCGATGTCAAACGGGATTAAATTGAGTGCCGATGGAGTGTCGCAGCAGTTTGATGAAAAACTTGGGGTGCAGCTGCGGGAGTACCAGCTGCGAACAGGCCTGAAGCCCGACGGGGTGGCTGGACAGAAGACCCAGATTCAACTCAACAATCTGCAGCTGATGGTGGGAACGCCGACGCTGACAGGCGTGAGCTTGGTGGAAGGGGAGTAGCATGTCGCTGATTCTGGATGCGCTGAAGAAAGCGGAACGCCAGCACCGTTTGGGAGAGGTGCCGCGTCTGGGCGGACGTGTGCACCGCATTGATCCTGGGGTTGGGCGTGGGCTGATCTATGCGCTGCTGTTTCTGGTGGCGTTCGGCATGTTGGCGCTGGGGCTCTATCTCGGTGACAGCGAGCCTTTGGAGCCTACGCCCTATGAGACTGCGTCCGGCAGTGAATGGCAGCCGTCTGCCGCGGACCCGCAGCAGAGGCCGCCTGCGTTGCGCTCCATGCCGCCGTCAGACGGACCTGCCGTTGCCCAGCCAACACCGCCGATTGCAGCGGTGCCGGAGATTCAGCCAGCGCAGCCAGCCAGCGCTGTGGCAGCGGAAGAGGCGCCGGCGTCGGTTGCTTCAGGCGAGCCGTTGGGCAGCCCGCCGGCAGTGGCCTCCAAACCTCGGCCGAGACCCAAACAGCTGAGTGAGTTGTCAGCCGGCTTTACGCAGAACCTGCCGGAGCTGAATATCGACATCCACTTCTTCGATGAGCAGGCAGCACGACGTTATGTGTTGATCAATCTACAGAAGTACCGCGAAGGCGACTATCTCAGCGAAGGTCCGCTGCTCGACGAGATCCTCACCGATGGGGTGGTGCTGGAGTATCTGGGAGAGCGGTTTGTGTTGCCGATCGGCAACCAGTAGCCGGCGCTACTGGTCGAGCATTCGCCGGTAGCGTGACCAGTCGAAGGCCGGGCCTGGGTCACTCTTGCGCTCTGGGGCGATGTCGGCGTGGCCGGTAATCCGCTCCGGGGTAATGGCCGGGTAGTGCTGCATGATCTCCCGGCTGGCGCGTGCCAGGCTGGTGTACTGTGGGTCGCTGTAGGGAATCTGGTCAGTGCCCTCCAGTTCGATGCCGATGGAGAAGTCGTTGCAGCGTTCGCGCCCATCGAAGCAGGAAACGCCGGCGTGCCAGGCGCGTCGCTGCAGCGGCACATACTGCACCAGTTCGCCATCGCGGCGAATCAGCAGGTGGCTGGAGACCCGCAGCGCGGTGATCTCCGCGAAGAAGGGGTGGGCCGCTGCCGGCAACTGGTTGCTGAAGAGGGCGTCGATCCAGGGGCCGCCGAACTCACCGGGGGGCAGGCTGATGTTGTGGATCACCAGCAGGTCGATGATGCAGTCTTCCGGGCGTGCATCCTGGTTTGGTGAGGGGCAGTGCCGTGCCCAGTCGATCCAGTCGTCGCCGTTCTGCTCCAGATCAAGCACCGCCTCAGTTGCTCTTCTTCAGCCCTTTCAGCACCATGTCGGTGAAGCTGACGATGCCGACGATCTCGCCATGCTGCTCCACCACTGGCGCGCGCGACAGGTCGAAGCGGGCAAACAGGCGCGCGCAGTAGCGGATGTCCATCTCCGGCGAGACGGTGAGCACCGGCTTGCTCATGATTTCATAGATGTTGACCCGTTCTGGGGCGCGATCCTTCGCCAGCACCTCTCTGGCGATGTCCGACAGCATCACCATGCCGTACTCGTCGTTTTCGTGGCGTTTTTTTACCAACAGACACTTGGTTTCCACGTGGATCATGGTCTGCAGGGCGGACTTTACGGTATCCATGCCGTCGACCAGATCAAAATGGGTCTTCATCACATCCTGGATGCGGGTGATTTGTTTGTTGTTCATATCTCCTCCTCGATGACCTGGGCCAGAGTCTGGATCTGGTGACTGACGCCGACGGCGTCCTCGATGTTGAGCTGGAAGGCGATGCCGGTGCCGGGGCGCTCGTCGAAGTGGCCGGCCTCGGCGATCCGCTCCAGGATGGTGCGGCTGAGGTGCTCCTCCACCATCAGCAGTACCATGTCGCGCTGGGTCTCCAGGGTAAGACCGAAGAAGGTCTTAGCCTGCTTCACGCCCTCACCGCGGGCCTGATTGATGACGGTGGAGCCGGTGGCGCCTGCTTTGCGTGCTGCCTCCAGTACGGCGTTGGTCTCGCTGTCTTCCACCAGAGCAATGATGAGTTTGAATCGCATCTCTATTTTCCTGGACGAGTTATCCGTGTTTGCGTTTGCCCCACCACTCGCTGAGCTGGGCATAGGCCATCACCGACATGATCGGGAATAGGCTGGCGAAGGCGATCAGGCCGAAGCCGTCGAGCAGCGGACTGCGGCCGGGGATGCTGCTCGATAGACCCAGCCCCAGCGCCGCTACCAGCGGTACTGTCACCGTCGAGGTGGTGACGCCCCCGGAGTCGTAGGCGAGGGCGATGATGCTGCGTGGTGCATACAGGGTCTGGCCGATGACCACGATATAGCCGCTGATGATGTACCAGTGTAGCGGGGTGCCGCTGACGATACGGTAGCTGCCAAGCGCGATGCCTGCCGCCACCCCAATCGCTACCGCGATGCGCAGCCCCCACTCGCTGATGGCGCCGCCAGAGACCTGGTTCGCCTTGATCGCGACGGCGATCAGTGAGGGTTCGGCGATGGTGGTGGAGAAACCGATGGCGGCGGCGAAGAGATAGACCCAGAGATAGTGATGCCAATTGATCTGGCCGTCCTCGTCGAGGCCAAGGAAGACCGGATCGGTCAGCTGAACGGCCATCAGTCTGCCGAGTGGGAACAGAGCCAGGTCGAGGCCCTCGAGGAATAGTGCCAGCCCCAGCAGCACCAGCATGAACCCCATCAAGACCTGCTTTGCGTTGAACAGCGGGCGGCGCAGCACCAGGAACTGGAAGCCAAACAGGATGGCGGCGATCGGCAGCACGTCGACCACTGTGCCGAGCAGGGTCTGCAGCAGATGGAGCAGCATCTCCATCAGAGTAGCATCCCGTAACCCATGACGAAAATCATCGGCGTCAGTGAGGCGAAGGCGATCAGGCCGAAGCCGTCGGTCATCGGGTTACGTCCCTGGATGCTGGAGGCGAGTCCCACTCCCAGCGCGGTCACCAGCGGTACAGTGATGGTGGAGGTGGTGACGCCGCCTGAGTCGTAGGCGATGCCGATGATCTCCTTGGGGGCGAAGGCGGTCATGATGACAACACCGAGATAGCCACCGATGATCAGGTACTGCACCGGCCAGCCCTTGATAATGCGCAACACGCCAAGCATGATGGCAATGCCCACTGAGAGCGCCACGGTGTAGCGCAGGCCGCCGGCGTAGTCGGCTTTGGCTGCCTCCTCATTGACGATCATGCCGCCCCCCGCGGCGACCTCGGCGGCCTCCTGGGCGATCTTAATCAGGGCGGGCTCGGCCACCGTGGTGCCAAAGCCGAGGGCAAAGGCGAACAGCAGTAGCCACAGCAGGCTGCCCTTGCGGGCGAAGTCCCACGCCATCGCTTCGCCGAGCGGAAACAGCCCGATCTTCAGTCCGTGGATGAACAGGCTGAGCCCCAACACTACCAGCAGGGTGCCGCCAAGCAGGCTGCCCAGGTTGGGGATTGGCTGCTGCAGCACTACCATCTGGAAAAAGGCGATCACCAGAACAATCGGTGCCAGATCCCTGGCGCTGTCGAGTAGTGAGGCGACGAGTAGTCGGATGGTCTGCATGTGTGGGGCGTCTGGCAAATGTTGGCAAAACCATACCCCAGGGGAGGGGCGCATGTTAACCTTGTTTGGGTATTGTTGGTGCGGCAGGCGCCCATGATTCGTTCAGAGGCTCCTTAGTCAGGCTGTTCCGGGAAGGCTCTAGTGTCAATGGCAGGCGTGATGGTTACGAGGAAGCCTCGGGCTGGCTTCTCTGAGATGCGATCTTGGCCACAATATCAACTACGATTTGTGTTGCTGGAGGCCAGTTATCGGGGGAGCGGCTTAAGTGATCCGCTGAATGGGCGATAGTAAGTAGTAGGTACAGCATTGAATGCCCTACGGCAAAATGCTAATTTTGTGCGAACTGACGACAGGATCAGGGAGCTTGCTGGCCTGGCTTCAATTATCTGTGAGGCCAATCGCAGTCACACCACAACAGTTGGATTAGTATTCCCGAAAGTGTCTAAGCAACGGATATGGTAGGCCTTTTTAGTTGATCCAAGTAGCTGAGACCAGAAGCGTATTGCATTATGCAACGGCAAGACAACATCATCTCTTTCGACGGGCAAGAGAGCCCAAAACGTCGGATCTCTCTGGACGCGAATAGCCGCAGGCTTATCGATGCGTGTCGAAAACTAGTCGTCAAGATGCTCCCTCAGTTGATGGCGGGGCTGTTTGAGAAGCTCGACGATGCGATGTATGAGCTTGCTGATAAATCCGAACATAACTCCCTTCAAAGCACCTATTTCAACACCATGCGTGACCTGCGCAAGGATCGCGTGCGTATCGATCGCGAATTCTGCCGTGAGGTGCTGGATCGCTACGATCGTTTTTGGGAGACGGGTGAGGTTGATGTATCTCAGCGCTCTTTCGACGAATTGAGCCGCGAATCGGAGATGTCGCTGCTCGACGATAATGAGCTGGAGGATTCACTAGCACTGGTCAACATGATCTCCAAGGGCGAGAACCGTTACTCCCGTGAACTCTATGCCCTGGGGCGGCGCTTTGCCCACATCGCCAATCTGGCTGATGAGGTGTCGAGCCAGAATAACCCGCTCGCCCCGGCGGTGATCTGCACCGCCTTTCAGGAGTCGCTGCGCAGCCTGCCGGTCGAACTGCCGGTGAAACTGATCATCTACAAGCAGTTTGACAAACAGGTGATGCACTATGTTGGTGGACTCTATGACGAACTGAACCTGCTGCTTGGCAAGGCCGGGGTGATCGCCAAACTGACTCCGCGGGTACGACGCAATCCGGTCGCCCCTGCGGTCAAACAGGCCAAGCATGATCTGCACGGTGATTCCGAACTCAGCGAAGAGGTGGATGAGCTGCAGGCGGAGGTGTTTGAACGGCTGCAGGGGCTGTTGGCCAACCGTCGGGGAAGTTCGTCATATCCGGCGGCTGGTGGAGTCGGCGGCGTGTCGCTGCCAAGTGTAGATACAGTAGAGCTGTTGGGGGCGCTCTCTGCGTTGCAGCAGTCGAATGTGGTGATGGTGCCATTCGGCGCCGCAGAGCAGCATCAGGATGATCTGCGCCAACGCCTGGATTCCGATCTACGCATGCGTGATGGCAGCGAGGTCCAGCGCGCGTTGGGCGATATGGATAACGACACCATCGATGTAATCTCGATGCTGTTCGAGTTCATCCTCGACGATCACAGCCTGCCCGATGCGATGAAGGCGCTGTTGAGCCGCCTGCAGATTCCGATGCTGAAGGTCGCGATCATCGACAAGACCTTTTTCAGCAGAAAGGTCCACCCTGCCAGACAGTTGCTCAATAATCTGGCACAGGCAGCGATCGGCTGGAATGAGGCCAGCGATCGGAAGAGCGATCTGCTCTACCAGAAGATCGAGTCGGTGGTCAAAGCGATATTAACCGAGTTCGTGGATGACCCCTCGATCTTTACTGAACTCAACGATGACTTCTCAAGCTGGTGGGAGAAGGAGCAGCGAGGCGCCGACATTGCGGAGCAGCGCACCACCCAGGTTAGTCGCGGCAAGGAGCAGTTACGGGCGGCCAAGCTGAGGGTGACCGAGGAGATCAACTCTCGCCTGCAGATGCAGCCAGTTATTCCCCATGTGGTGATCGCACTGCTGAAGGATGGCTGGAAGGATGTCATGCTGCTCAACTACCTGCGCCAGGGCCCCGACAGCGATGATTGGAAGGAGTCGCTGGAGATAGTCGATAAACTGCTCTGGAGCGTACGACCCAAAGAGGAGTATGCGGAGCGCCAGGAGTTGCTGCGGAATATTCCTGAGCTGCTGCGTAACTTGCGTGAACGCCTCAACAGCATCTCCTTTGATCAACATAAGATGGCGCGCCTTTTTAAGGAGTTGCAGAATTGTCATATCTCTTGTCTGCGCGGCAAAGAGTTGCCTTCGCCGGTCAATACGGCGATGGCGGTGGCAGAAAAGCAGGTCAGCTTCCCGGACAGCCGCCTGTTAGAGACCAGCTCACTGCTGGCCGATTCGGAGGTAATCGAAACGCCCTCGGTGCCCCATGACGAATTTACCGAGATTGCCGAGAATCTGGAGGTCGGTACCTGGCTGGAGATGGACCAGAAGCAGGGGGATGGCAAGCTAAGGGTGAAGCTCTCCTGGAAGAGCGATGTGAGTGATGCCTACATTTTCGTCAACCGCAAGGGCGTGAAGGCCCTCGACCTGACCGTGCAGGGGCTTGCTGCGCGTTTTCGCGAAGGTTCAGCCCGACTGCTGAGCGATGGCTCGATGCCGATTATGGACCGTGCGTTGGATGCAATGTTGGGCGCCCTGCACGATACTCGTGAAGGCGCGGTATCGGCCTGACTGGTTGACTCTTTCTCGTCCTGGTTTTACTTTCCCTGCCCATCCTCGAGCACCCCGGTAGCGGGGTGTTCGATCATCAATCACCTTTTGCCACTAAACAGATGGAGAACTCAATGAGCGATAAGATCACCGATTCCGGTCTGAAATACGAAGACCTGCAGGAGGGCGATGGTGCTGCTGCAGAGAATGGGCAGCGGGTTTCGGTGCACTATACGGGTTGGCTGACCGATGGCAGCAAATTCGACTCCTCCCTTGATCGCAACCAGCCATTCAGCTTCTCGCTCGGGCGCGGCATGGTGATTCGTGGCTGGGATGAAGGGGTTGCCGGAATGAAGGTGGGCGGCAGGCGTAAGCTGACGATCCCGCCGCAGCTTGGCTATGGTGCTGCCGGGGCAGGCGGGGTGATTCCACCCAATGCGACACTGGTGTTCGAGGTAGAACTGCTGGCGGTGGATTGAATCCTATGCCGGAGTTGCCACAATCCCGATTGATCTCCGCCCAGGTTGCGCTGGCACTGGAGGAAGACCTGGGGTGCGGTGATCTCACCGCATTGCTGATCGATGCCGGTTCGGTCTCCCGGGTGGAGGTGATCTGTCGTGAACAGGCGGTGCTGTGTGGCTGCGCCTGGTTTGACGAGACCTTCAGGCAGCTCAATCCGGCCATCGAGATCGAGTGGCTGGCCGCAGATGGCGAGCAGTTGCAGGCCGGTGCGACGGTCTGTCGTCTGCAGGGTGACACCCGCAGCCTGCTCAGCGGCGAGCGTACGGCGCTGAACTATCTGCAGACCCTGTCGGGCACGGCGACCCTGGCGCGGCGCTACGCCGAGCAGGTCGCCGGTACTGGGGTGCGCATTCTCGACACCCGCAAGACCTTGCCGGGACTGCGCTTGCAGCAGAAGTATGCAGTGGTCTGTGGCGGCTGCAGCAACCACCGCATTGGCCTCTACGATGCCATCCTGATCAAAGAAAACCATATCCGGGCGGCCGGCTCGATCGAAGCCGCACTGGAGGCAGCCGCTGCCAGCGTTGCCGAAGAGATCCCGATCGAGATCGAGGTAGAGTCTCTGGATGAACTGCAACAGGCGCTGGCGGCCGGTGCCGCACGGGTGTTGTTGGACAATTTTCCGCTACCGCAGCTGCGGGAGGCGGTCGCCCTGAGTGCTGGGCAGGCTCGTCTGGAGGCTTCCGGCGGGGTGACGCTGGAGACGATCCGGCAGATTGCCGAGACTGGTGTGGATGATATCTCGGTGGGAGGCCTCACCAAGGATCTGGTTGCTGTTGATCTGTCGATGCTATTTATCTAACGCTCAGGCCTTCTCGTCGAGCAGCGTACCGAGCGTCCCATCCGCGTGCTTGATCACTAGCACAGCGGCACTGCTTTGATGGGCGTGCTGTTTCATCTCGACCAGGGCGCGTGAGAGATCGCTGGGGTTGGCTGTCTTGTTGCCCGGAGTGGCATTGCTGATGCTGGCGGCGACCCGGCGCATTCCCTGAAAGCTGCACTGGATTCCCTGTAATGCCGGTGTGACGATCGATTGAATGGGCATGCTTTGCCACCCCCTATCACCTGTTTCATCCCCTATGCCGGCAAGCCGGGCTCGATCTTGAGTGGCTGCGGGTAAGATTGTGACTTTTGTGAGTCAGGCGGGGAAAGCGCTTCGCCTGGCAGGCTCCTCGTCAGGTCCAGCGGTGCAGTGCTGGAAATACCAGTCGCAGACCACTCAGCTGAAATCGCTGGTCGGGGGGGGCGCTCTGGCGAAAACTGCTGCGCCGTAGCACTCGCTGGGTGTGCAGCGAACCGCCGCGCAATACCCCCATATCTGGTGCGAAGGCACTGCTGGAGACGCTCTCGTCAGGGAAGGGCTGGAACTCGGGGTAGCCGTGAAAGTCGTTTTTACACCACTCCCAGCTACGGCCGAAGTCGCGCAGCACCTTGGTGCGGACTGCCATCTCCCACTGGTATTCGTGCTGTACCACAGCGCCCTCGTAGGGCTTGTCTTGGGATGAGACCCAAGCGGCGAAGGCGCGTGCCTCATGGCGGTTGATGCCGGCAAGCGGCTCATCGGCCATCAGATCGATGGCACCATTGAGGCCGATCTGGTACCAGTTCCCGTTGGCGTCATGGCGCCAATACTCGGGTGCCCTGCAGTCGGTTTGCGCCAGCCAGTTGCTGCCTGCCTTGTCCCAGTATTCGGGCGTGGCGTAGCCGCCGGCCTGCATGAACGCAAGGTATTGGCCATTGCTGACTGGTGACAGAGCGATACGGAAGCTGCTCAGCTCCACTAACTGAGGTGGTAGTTCATTATCGTAGGCGGAGGGCAGATGGCGTGAGCCGATGCGATAGTGGCCCTGTGACAACTCCTTGGTTTGCCACTCGATCGGCCTGGGTTGCAGCGGATGCTTGGTCTGGTGGTCCGGTGCTGCCAGCTGCAGCTGCAGCTGCAGCTGGTGCTGGTTGAGCACCAGCAGCATCTGCTCGTAGAGCTTGGCCTGTTCCTGCACCAGAAACCACTGCAGCCGCTCATTCTCCAATAGTGGACTGGAACCCAGCATGCTGGGGTTGGCGAGGCGCATCAGATGGTCGTCGCGGATCTCTGCGGCCCAGTTGCGCAGGTGGTCGCTGGGGGGGAGCTGGGCGCACTGTGCCTCGAGAGAGAGATCGCCAGGAGTGAAGAGTTGGCTGACGCGCTGCGTGAGGCTGTCGTCACCGGCGAGCTGCTCCCGCAGCCAGTAGAGTTCCAGATAGACGCCACGCCCAAACAGCCAGTTGAGCGAACCCAATTGCGGATGGTACTGACGTTTGGCCTCTTCAGGCGTTACCGATGCCAGCAGTTCGTCCTGCATCTCGTAGAGGTTGCTGAGGGTTCCCAGTATGGAGGGTGCGGTCATGCGAGGCGTCTCCGTGTCTGTTGCAACCCGCTATGATAGCGGAACGGCACAGGGATCGGAAATTGGCCGGATACCACCCAGGAGAGATCCTGGTGGTCTGTTATTCAGGTCGGTCGCGAGAGGAAGATGGGTGCGGGTTGATGTGAGAGATTCCAGCTTGGTTTACGCATGCCAAGCTGGAGTCTCTCATCGGTCTGGGATGGGATCAGACGCAGCCGGTCGGCTTGGGCAGGCCGCCATACTTGGTGATCGGTTTCATTGGGCCGGTCAACCAGAGCTTGAACATCTCTTTCTGGTTGGCTCCCAGGTATTTGGAAAACTTGCGGATTGGCGGCACTGTCGAGTGCTCTTCGTAATACTCGCGGGCTTTCAGCATCTGTTCCCAGCGCTCACCAGAGAGGTCGAAGTCGTCTGCTTCGGCCATTGCCTTGGCGATCTCTGGTGTCCAGAGATTCATGTCGGTCAGATAGCCGTCGCCGTCACGTGTAGGGATTTCAATGCTCATGCTCAATACTCCAGGATGGGTTATAACCAACTAATTTAGTCAGGATTTAGACAAATTCTAAAGTATTTGGTCTGGTTATATCTACCATTAGCTTAATGTGGAATTATTTTTTGAGCAGTCAGCCCTGCTCGGTCGGCTTGTTTTCGTCCAGGATCTGCCCCGTATTGAACCAGCGCGCCGCACCGAAACCGCCGATGAAGTAGAAGCGCTCAGGGATCAGTCGGTAGAAACGGAAGTTGAGCTGTTCGAAATAGGGGCGGCTGTCAGGATAGTGGTGGAAATGGCGCTCCAGCAGTGCTTCTGAGGGGGAGTTGATGGCCTCGGCGCGGGCCAGCGCGGTGAGCCGCGCCAGCTGCTGCACATCCCCCTGGCCTGGCTCAACCAGAGTCAGCGAGCAGCCGGGCTCAGCCTGCAGGTTGCGGGTGTGTTGTGCCAGATGGGCAAGTAGTAGCAGTGGCCGGCCCTGATGATCGAGAGAGTAGGGGGCCAGTGAGCCGAATGGGTAGCCTTTGTGCTCCAAGGAGCGGGTCGAGAGGATGCCGCTGCGACTCTCCTGCCAGAGTCGGCGGGCCAACTGCAACTGCTGTGGTGTGGCAGAGGGGCTGCTCGGCTCCGTGGGCGGTTGAGGCCTGGTCATGGCAGTTCAACTCCTAACCGTGCCAATCTTCTCCTCCACCGAACGGATCTTCTGCGCCAGACGTTGATCTTTTCCCTGGCGGATATCCAGCTTGAGTGAGGAGTAGACACGTCGACAACCCTGGCGCTCGAGCAGCTGATAGGCACGCTCCACCAGGGCCAGCGCATCGCTCAGCTCGGCGGTCTCGATAATGGTGCCCATCGGTGTTAGCTGATAGTCGACGCCGCTGTCGCGGATCATGGCGATCACCTGGCTGACCTGCGCGCTGACGCTCTCCCCCTGATCGGTGGGAAACATGCTGAATTCCAGTAGTACCGACATTTTCACTGCCCTCCGTTGTTCGCAGGCTACTCTAAACGGCGGCCAGTGTCGGGTGCAAACGGCTAAATTCATTCTTGGTAGCCTGAGGCCGGGCCTGATCAGGCCTGGACTGCGCAGTTCACAAATGTTCACAGGGTTCTGTTTGGGTGGTGTGGGTGATGTCGTATGCTCAATCCCATCGTCAGGCTAGGGGGCGGTATGGTCTATTTTTTGATTGTGGGGTTGTTGGCTGGCTGGTTGGCCGGTCTGATCCTGAAGGGGCGTGGATTCGGGCTGATCGGCAATCTGTTGTTGGGCGTTGTTGGTGCCTTTCTCGGTGGTTTTATGTTCCAGTTTCTGGGGCTGGCGAGTGACGGTTTCATCGGCTCGTTGATTACCGCCACGGTGGGGGCGATTGTGATATTGGTAGTCGCCGGCATGTTGAAACGGGGGTGATGCGGTGATGATGGTGGACCAGGGCGGCCCAATCGGCAGAGCGGATGTGTTGCGCATTGCCTGCCTGGAGGATGACCCGATGCAGTCCACCCTGTTGCAGGAGTGGCTGCAAGGGGCGGGCTATGTCTGCCGTGCCTTTGCTGCCGCCGATGCCTTTATCCGGGAGTTGCGTCAGGAGTCCTATGACCTGCTGATCATGGATTGGGAGCTGCCACAGAGCAGTGGCCTTGAAGTGCTCGATTGGAATATCCCGGTGCTGTTTTTGACCCACCGTGACAGTGAGCAGGATATTGTCGAGGCGCTGGAGCTGGGGGCGGATGACTTCCTGAGCAAGCCGATCTCGCAGCCCATCGCTCTGGCCAGGGTTAGGGCACTGGCGCGGCGCAACGCCCGCATCAGTGGCCGGCGCGGGGTGCTCGAACTGGGTCACTTCAGGCTTGAGCGGGAGAGCAAGACGCTGCTCTACCAGGGCGAGGATAGGGGCCTCACCGAGAAGGAGTTCCAGCTCGTCTGGATCCTCTTCTGCAACGTCGGCCGGCTGCTCTCCCGCGACCACCTGCTGGAGACGGTCTGGGGAGTGGGCCCGGGGCTGATGACCCGTACCGTCGACACCCACATGAGCCGTCTGCGTCGCAAGCTCGGTCTGCTGCCGGAGAACGGCTGGCGGTTGAAGGCGGTTTACCACCAGGGCTACCGGCTGGAACAGCTGTCCACAGGGATCTGAGCCGGCGGCCAACCCCATAAATTAAAGATTTGTTAGGATACTGCATCGACTGCAGTCATCCTCACGTCTAACAACTATGAAACGCTCTATTCGCTGGCTGCTGCTCTCCCTCGTCCTGTTTTGGCTGTGCGCGCAGGCAGCAGATGATGAGCCAGAGTGGCTCTACACCATGCGCCCGGGAGACAACCTGTGGAGCCTGGCGCAGCGCTATCTGGGGGATGGCGGGGCCAGCGTCAAACTGCAGCGATACAACCAGATCGATGCCGCCACCAAGATCCCACCGGGCACCCGGATTCATATTCCGCTGAGCTGGATGCAGCAGCAACCGGCTGTCGCCCGGGTAGTGCAGCTGCGGGGTGATGTGGTGTTGCAACATTCGGGGAGACAACCTGAGCCCCTGACTCTTGGCGGGCGGCTGTGGATGGGCGACAGCCTGGAGCTGGGCGAGGCCGCTTCAGTCACCATCGAACTGGCCGATGGCTCACGCCTGCTGCTCGGACCGGGTAGCCACATCACTATGGACCGGCTCTCCGCCTATGGCGACACCGGCATGGTCGACAGTCGCTTTCGGCTGCAGCGTGGCCGGGTGGAGAGCCGGGTCAGGCCCCTCAAAGGGCCCGGTTCCCGCTATGAGATCTCCACCCCGGCGGCGGTGACCCTGGTGCGTGGCACCGACTTCCGGATTGGAGTGGAGAGCGGCAGCGGCATCAGCCAAAGCGAAGTGGTGAAAGGGGAGGTCGCAGTGAACGCGGCTGGTGAGTCGGTCAAACTCAAGGCCGGATTCGGCACCCGCATCGAGCCGGGTAAGCCGCCGCTGGCGCCGCGGCCGCTGCTGCCGCCTCCCGATCTTTCAGCCCTGCCTGAGCGGCTCGAGGCCGTCGCGATCACCCTCGACTGGCCAGATCAGAAGGGGGTGGTTGGCTATCGGCTGCAACTGCTGGCCAGTGGCGATGATGTCCTGCTTGCGGTGCACCAGCTTGAGCAGTCGCGAATCGACGAGTTGGTGCTGTCACCTGGGCGCTACCAGGTGCGGATCCGCGGCATCGATGGGCTGGGTCTGGAGGGGCTGAGCAGCTGCCATCTGCTTGAGGTGGCGAAGCCTCCGCCTGCTCCATCGCCTGAGCCAGAACCGCAGCTAAGACTTGAGCCGCCGGCGTTTAATGGTGCCTGGGTCAGCTTTCGCTGGAACCAGCCGCCCAAGGCGAATCACTATCGTCTGCTAATCATCTCTGAACAGACGGGGTTGCCGCTCTTCTCCCGTCGGTTTGAGACGACAGTGCTGAGCGTGCCACTACCGCCACCGGGTCGTTATCGGGTGTCAGTTGAAGCCTGGCTCGCGGCCGAATCGCGCTGGCTGCGCTCCAACCGCTACCGACTGGTGATCCCCCCGCCCTGGGCGCTTCCATGAGCGTCGCCAATGGCACCTTGCGCCAGGTTAAGCGCCTGCTGCTGCCGCTGTTGCTGGCAGGTGTAATGGTGCTGCTGGCGGCCAGTGGTTGGCTCTGGCGCCTGGACAATCTGCTCTATGATCTGCAGCTTGGCTGGCGAGGCTCGGTTGCGGCGGACGACATCATGCTGGTGGCGGTGGACGATCAGAGTCTGGCCGAGTTTGGCCGCTGGCCCTGGCCTCGCGAGCGCCATGCGCAGTTGATCGAGATCCTGACCCGGGCCGGTGCGCGGGCGATCGTGATGGATCTGCTGTTCGCTGAGCCCGATCCCGCTAACCCTCAAGGCGATCGCCGGCTGATCCAGGCGGTTGCCGCCAGCGGCAAGGTCTTCATGCCGGTGGTGGTGGAGGAGCTGCAGCTCGGTGGGCAGCTGTTGGAGAGCCTGCCGCTACCGCAGTTGACCGAGGTGGTGGCGGGGCTGGGGCATGTCCACATGGAGCTGGATGATGACGGTATCGCTCGCGGCATCTACCTGCAGGAGGGGCTTGGCGAGGCCTTCTGGCCGCATCTGATGCTGACAGTGTTGCAGAGCCTGGAGCCTGCTCGCTTTCCGCCCGCGGAGCAGTCCGGGCCCGCGACTACGGCAGCGAAGCGCTTCTCCATCGTGCGCCAGGGACACCGGCTGATCCCCTTCGCCGGTCCGCCGGGCCACTTTCCCCGGCTCTCTTACGCGCAGGTGCTGCGCGGCGTGTTTCACCCTGACAGCCTGCGTGACCGCATCGTGTTGGTGGGGGTGACGGCTACCGGTCTGGGGGATGTGTTGCCGACCCCGCTCTCCGGCCGCGGCCAGCCGATGGCAGGTATCGAGATCAATGCGAATATTTTGCAGAGCCTGCGCAACGGCGAGGCGGTTAAGCCGCTGGCTCACCACTGGCAGCTGCTCCTCACTGGGCTGCTGGTGGCCCTGCCGCTGCTGCTCTACTCGCGTTTGCCGCCGCGTCTGGTGCCGCTGTTGGCTCTGGGGTTGATCCTGTCGTTGTTGCTCTTGAGCCTGATGGTGCTGCAGTTTGGAGGTATCTGGTTTGCGCCGTCGGCGGCGCTGCTGGGGCTGGTGCTGAGCTACCCCCTGTGGAGCTGGCGGCGACTGGAGCAGATGGTGCTCCATCTCGATCAGGAGCTACAAAGGCTGAGTCAGGGGCCGCAGCTGTTGCCTGCGTCGAATGATTTAAAGGATCTGCAGCAGGGCTTGGAGTCGATTGCCGCCACTCTGCCTCTGCAGGGGTGGTGTGTGGATGATGCATTAGGTGCGCGGCTGGCCCAGGCGGGGCGCCAGCCTGACCCGTCGGATGACCTGCTGCAGGCCGGCTGCTGGTCGCGGCTGGGGCGTTCATTGTGGACACTGTTGCCGCGCGGTACGCAGTATTGGCGGCTGGGGCTCTGCTGGCCGCCCGGCGAGCTGCCAAGAGGGCGCGGCCAGGCGCTTCTCGACGACTTTGTTCGGCAGTTTTCGATCCCTCCAGCGGCGGCCTCTGCAAAGGGGTCGCAGCGGTTGGAGCAACGCATCCGCGAGGTGGAAGCGGCGAACCAGCATCTGCGCCAGCTGCGTGACTTCATCAACACCGCCCTTGGGCAGATGGATGACGGCCTGCTGGTGCTCGATTCGATCGGCAGGGTGGTGCTGGCCAACCCGCGGGCAGCCTTTTACCTCGGTCTGAAGCATGAGTCCGAACTGCATGGCCAGCCCGCGCTGACATTTCTGAAACCGCTACAGATTGTCGGCGATCTACACTGGGAGCCGCTGTTGCGCGAGCTGCTGCTGCGGGGGGACGGCTGTCGCTTCGAGGCGTTGCGGTTGCCAGATACCGAGCTGTTTATGCAGCTCAGGCCGCTGCACCCTGAAACAGCGGGCATGTTTGGCATGATCGTCACGCTTTCGTTCATCGGCACCCTGAAGCAGAGTGAACGAGCGCGGGCGCGGATGGTGAATTTTCTCTCCCACGATATCCGTTCGCCACTCACCTCCCTGCTGGCGCTGACCCAGTCGGAGCAGGTGCTGCAGGCGGGCAGCCGGGAGTTGGCGACCCAGGTCGCTCCCTATGCGCGCCGTGCACTCAAGTTGGCGGAGGATTTTCTGCAACTGGCGCGGGCCGAGTCGGTGGAGCGCAGCGCGTTTACCGATACTGATTTTGTCTCGGTGGCGCGCAATGCGGTGGACGAGGTCTATGTGCAGGCGCAGGCACGCAATCTCTGCCTGCAGCGGCAGTTTGAGGTCGAGGAGGTCTGGCTGCAGGCCGATGCGGGGCTGCTGGAACGCGCGCTGATCAACCTGCTGAGTAATGCGATCAAGCTGGCGCCGCAGGACTCCCAGGTCGAGATCATGCTGCGCTGTGACGGAGACCAGCTCGATTGCTGCGTCAAAGATCGCGGGCCGGGGATTCCCCAGGAGCGTCTCGAGGAGCTGTTCCTGCCGTTCAGGAGCGACCTGGGCCATGAGCCAGTAGGGCGGGGGGGGCATCGGCCTCGGTCTCAACTTCGTCAAGCTGGTAGCCGAGCGCCACGGCGGTTCGATCGAGGCGCGCAACCGGCTCGAGGGAGGCGCGAGCTTCTGTCTGCATCTGCCGGTCGAAGTGTGATTTGTCTCGGCTGATGCAATCCGGGGGGTGAAGCAGGCATAATCGGCTTTTGAGCCAACTGCAGACCCGGAGGCCGAGATGCCGCAATACCGATCCCGTACCACCACCCACGGCCGCAACATGGCGGGCGCCCGCGCGCTGTGGCGCGCCACTGGCATGCAGGATGCCGACTTTGAGAAGCCGATCATCGCAGTGGTCAACTCCTTTACCCAGTTTGTGCCCGGCCATGTCCATCTCAAGGATATGGGGCAGCTGGTGGCCCGCGAGATCGAGGCCGCTGGTGGTGTGGCGAAAGAGTTTAATACCATCGCGGTGGATGACGGCATCGCCATGGGCCATGGCGGCATGCTCTACTCGCTGCCGTCGCGCGACATCATCGCCGATTCGGTGGAGTACATGGTCAACGCCCACTGCGCCGACGCCATGGTCTGCATCTCCAACTGTGACAAGATTACCCCCGGCATGCTGATGGCCTCGCTGCGCCTCAATATCCCGACAGTGTTCGTCTCCGGCGGCCCAATGGAGGCGGGTAAGGTGAAGCTGGCGGGCAAGGGTGATCTAAAGCTCGATCTGGTGGACGCGATGGTCTCTGCGGCTGATCCCGAGCAGAGCGATGCTGACGTGGCTGCCATCGAGCGCTCCGCCTGCCCTACCTGTGGCTCCTGTTCCGGCATGTTCACCGCCAACTCGATGAACTGTCTGACCGAGGCGCTGGGGCTGTCGCTGCCGGGCAATGGCTCGCTGGTGGCGACTCACGCCGAGCGCAAGTCGCTGTTCCTGCAGGCGGGCCGCCTGGTGGTGGAGATCACCAAGCGCTACTACGAGCAGGATGATGAAAGCGTACTGCCGCGCTCCGTCGCTAGTGCTGATGCGTTCGAGAACGCCATGAGCCTGGATATCGCCATGGGCGGCTCCACCAACACCGTGTTGCACCTGCTGGCCGCCGCGCACGAAGCGGGAGTGGCGTTCACTATGGCCGATATTGACCGGCTCTCGCGCAAGGTGCCGAATCTCTGCAAGGTGGCCCCGGCGACCCCGCAGTATCACATGGAGGATGTGCATCGTGCCGGCGGTGTGATCGGCATCCTCAGCGAGCTCGACCGGGCAGGCCTGATCCACCACGATTGCCCCACGGTGCACAGCGCCTCCCTGGGCGAGGCGCTGCAGAGCTGGGATATCACCCAGGGCGGTATGGATGCCAAGCGCCGCTTCCTGGCCGGCCCCGGCGGGGTGCCGACCCAGGTGGCGTTCAGTCAGACCGCGCAGTGGCCCTCTCTGGATCTGGACCGGGCGGAGGGCTGCATCCGTGATATCGAACACGCCTACTCGCAGGATGGCGGGCTGGCGGTGCTCTACGGCAACCTGGCGGAGCAGGGGTGCATCGTTAAGACTGCCGGCGTCGATGAGTCGATCCTCAAATTCTCCGGGCCGGCGCGCATCTTCGAGAGCCAGGAAACGGCGGTGGAGGCGATCCTCGGTGACCAGATCCAGGCCGGTGACGTGGTGCTGATACGTTACGAGGGGCCGAAGGGCGGCCCAGGCATGCAGGAGATGCTCTATCCCACCAGTTATCTGAAGTCGAAGGGGCTGGGCAAGGCCTGCGCACTGATCACCGATGGGCGCTTCTCTGGCGGTACCTCTGGGCTCTCCATCGGCCACTGCTCACCGGAGGCCGCTGAAGGCGGCAATATCGGCCTGGTGAAGGAGGGCGACACCATCGAGATCGACATTCCGCAGCGGATCATCCGCGTTGCGCTCTCCGACAAAAAGCTGGCGTCGCGGCGTGAGGCGATGGAGGCCAAGGGCGATAAGGCGTGGCAGCCGAAGAAGCGCAAACGGCAGGTCTCCCAAGCATTGCAGGCCTATGCGGCGTTGACCACCAGTGCGGCCAGAGGCGCGGTGCGGGATCTCTCCCAATTGAAGCGTTGATCTCCGTTCGTTCCTGCTCCGGCGATGTCTGCCGGAACGATATTTTTGATGGTTGTCAAAGCAGCCATGCCTGGACTGTCTAATACTGTCGGCTTAGACAGAATCCAGACAGAATCCAGACAGAATCCAGACAGGAGCAGACAGGGTAATGAGTGTGATCTCCCAATCCATGACTGAGGACCACCGGCGTTGTGATGAGTTGTTTGCGGATGCCGAGTCGGCCGCTGTAGATAACGACTGGGCGCGGGCGCACAGTAATTATGATGCCTTTCGCGAGGCGATACTGCACCACTTCCGTATGGAAGAGGAGCTGCTCTTTCCGCGCTTTGAGCAGCAGACCGGTATGACGATGGGGCCGACCCAGGTGATGCGCAGCGAGCATGCGCAGATGCGTGAGCTGTTTGAGGAGATGGAGGGGACGGTGGTCGCACAACAGCAGGATCGCTTCCTCGGTCTGTGTGAGACCCTGCTGATGCTGATGCAGCAGCACAATGCCAAAGAGGAGCAGATGCTCTACCCAATGACGGATCAGGCCCTGGGCGATGCCGCGGCTGGAGAGCTGCTGGAACAGATGCGGGCGCTGTGACAGGAGGGGTGAAATGGAGGTCAGTCTTGACGTCAGTATGCTGGAACCCTGCGAGCCCCTGGATCGCACCCTGGAGTCGGTTGAGCAGCTGAAAGAGGGGGACTATCTGTTGGTGATCCATCGCAAGGAGCCTTTGTTGCTCTACCCGTTGTTGGTGCAGCGGGGATTTTGTTACCGGCTGCGCAAGGGCGGGCCTTCGGTCTATCAGGTCCTCATCTGGCGCGAACAGGATGCGGCCGCCGAGGCGGCCGTCAATAAACGGCTGGCGGGTAACTAGCTTGACCTCCACCGCCTCCCTGTCGTTGGAGCAGGCGCCACCGATCTCGGTGCCGTTTCGCTTTTTTCTTACCGCACCGCTGTTTTTGCTGCTGGCCGCTCTGTTGCTGATGCTGGAGGGTGCGGCAGTGCTGACGGATCGCTGGTCGCCGTTGACCCTGTCGATGACCCATCTATTTACCCTGGGGGTGTTGGGCCAGGTGATGATGGGGGCGATGTTGCAGATGCTGCCGGTGTTGGCAGGTTCGCCGGTGCCGCGGGTGGTGCCGTTGGCCATCACTGTGCATCTAGCAACCTCGCTCGGCACGCTGGCGCTGGTGGCCGGTTTCCTCGGTGCCGGAGCGCTCTGGATGAAGCTGGCGGTGTGTCTGCTGGCAGGCGGGTTTGCGCTCTTCATCGGTGGGGTCGGGATCGCCCTGTGGCGGGTGGTTCGAGTCAGCGCCACGGTGATTGCGATGCGCCTGGCGGTGCTTGGGCTGCTGGTGACGGTGCTACTGGGGCTCTATCTGGCGGCAGCTCAGTTGTGGAAGCTGCCCTATGTTGACCTGATCATGCTCACCAATACTCACCTGGCTTGGGGGGGGACAGCCTGGGTGGGGTTGTTGATCGTCGGCGTCGGTTATCAGGTGGTGCCGATGTTCCAGTTGACCCCAGAGTACCCGCTGCGGCTGCAACGGCTCTTCGCACCACTGCTGTTTGCTGCGCTGCTGGTCTGGTCCCTCGATTACTGGTCGATCTCGGCTGCGCCCTGGCTGGCATTGCTGGTTGGTTCTGGGTTCATGCTGTTTGCGCTGGTGACCTTGCATCTGCAGCGTCGGCGTCGCCGCAAACTGGCCGATGTGACCCTCAATTTCTGGCGTCTGGGGCTGGGGCTAGTGGTGCTGGCTTGGCTGCTGATGCTGACCAGAGCTCTTTCGGATCTTAATCTCGATCTGTGGTTGGGCGTCTGTCTGATCTTCGCTGTGCTCTCGATCATCAACGGCATGCTCTACAAGATCGTGCCGTTTCTCAGCTGGTTCCATCTGCAACACCAGAAGACCGCCTCGCTGGCTGGCGGCGGTCCGCGGATTCCGAGCATGAAAGAGCTGCTGCCGGATCGTTTCGCCCGCCGCCAATGGTATCTGCATCTGCTGGCACTGCTGCTATGGGCTGGGGTGCTGGCTGTTGGTGACAGTTTGACGCTACCGGCGGGGCTTTTTTTGGGGCTATCTTCCCTGCTTCTCTGCTACAATTTGGTGCGCGTTGTTCTGAAGTTTCGCCATCTGCAGGCTGAACTTCGGGCAGCTGCCCCGGCGGGGGCGGTTGATCAACACTATTAGAATAATGGGAAAGACCGGGAGTCAGCCTTGCCATTTAATCTGCGACAGACCTATCTCTTTGCGCGGCTAGACGATGATCAATTCCAGCAGGTCACTGAATTCAGCCGCACTATCAAACTGAATGATGGCCAGATGCTGTTCCAGGCGGGTGATGCGGCGGATCGCTTCTTTCTCGTCACCACCGGCCAGATTAAACTCTACCGGTTGGCGATGAACGGCAACGAAAAGGTCATTGAGATCATCTCTCCCGGCCACACCTTTGCCGAGGCGCTGATGTTTCTGGAGAGCCCAGGCTTTCCGGTGAATGCCACCGCTATGGGTACGACTGAACTGGTGACGATTGATAACGCCCAGTTTCTGACCATGCTGCGCGGCTCGGTGGATACTTGTTTCCGGCTGATGGCGGATATGAGTCAGCGGCTCAAGCTGCTGATCAAAGAGATCGACGACCTCACCCTACAGAGCGCCACCGGTCGGGTCGCCGGCTTCCTCTGGGGCAAGTGGGATGCGGTCGGCGCAAACATCGAGTTGGAGGCACCCAAAGGGGTGCTGGCGTCGCGGTTGTCGGTCAAGCCGGAAACCTTCTCACGTATCCTGCACAACTTCTCTGAACAGAATCTGATCAAGGTGAAAGGGGGGAACATCACCGTGCTCGACCCTGAAGGCTTGCATGCCCATGCGGAGTCTGCAGGCATCTGCGGTGGCAGCCTGTCGCCCTGATCATCCTTCGGTGTTTTTCCTTTCCATGTAGGCGCGTCGCTGGCGCGCGGTGCGCTCGCTTGCAAGGTTGGCGTCATCGCCCTTGAAAAACGCCCAATACTCCCCAACTTTGTGGACATCAACAGAGTTTACGGAGTAGTTAGCCATGCGAATGGATCGTTTGACGAGCAAGTTTCAGATGGCCCTGGCAGATGCCCAGAGCCTGGCCGTGGGGCGCGATCACCAATTCATTGAGCCGCTGCATCTGATGAGCGCACTGCTCGACCAGGAGGGGGGCACGGTGCGCCATCTGCTGACCCAGGCGGATGTCAACATCAACCTGTTGCGCTCAGATCTGAGCGCAGCCACTGAGCGTCTGCCGAGCGTCGAGGGGGCGGCGGGGGATCTGCACATCTCCAACGACCTCGGGCGCTTGCTCAATCAGACCGACAAACTCGCCCAACAGCGCAAAGATCAGTACATCTCCAGCGAGCTGTTTGTGCTCGCTGCTGTCGATGATAAGGGTGAACTGGGCGAGATACTGCGCAAAGCGGGGGCGAACAAGCGGGCGGTTGAGCAGGTGATCGATAAGGTGCGCGGCGGTCAGTCGGTGGACGACCCCAATGCAGAGGATCAGCGACAGGCGCTGGAGAAGTATACCATCGACCTCACCGAGCGCGCCGAGCAGGGCAAGCTCGACCCGGTGATCGGCCGCGATGATGAGATCCGCCGCACCATTCAAGTGTTGCAGCGGCGCACCAAGAACAACCCGGTTTTGATTGGCGAACCTGGCGTCGGTAAGACCGCCATCGTCGAGGGGTTGGCTCAACGCATCATCAATGGCGAGGTGCCGGAGGGGCTAAAGAGCAAACGGTTGCTCTCTCTCGACATGGGGGCGCTGATCGCCGGCGCCAAATTCCGCGGTGAGTTCGAGGAGCGCCTGAAGGGCGTGCTCAACGATCTGGCCAAGCAGGAGGGGCAGATCATCCTGTTCATCGACGAGCTGCACACCATGGTCGGTGCCGGCAAGGCCGAGGGCGCGATGGATGCCGGCAACATGCTCAAGCCGGCGCTGGCGCGCGGCGAGCTGCACTGCGTTGGCGCCACCACCCTGGACGAGTATCGCCAGTATGTGGAGAAGGATGCGGCCCTGGAGCGCCGCTTCCAGAAGGTGTTGGTGGAGGAGCCGAGCGTAGAGGATACTATCGCCATCCTGCGTGGCCTCAAGGAGCGCTACGAGGTGCACCACGGAGTGGATATCACCGACCCTGCCATCGTCGCCGCAGCGACTCTCTCCCACCGCTACATCACTGACCGTCAGTTGCCCGACAAGGCGATCGACCTGGTGGACGAGGCGGCCTCGCAGATCCGCATGGAGATCGATTCCATGCCTGAAGAGATGGACCGGCTGGAGCGGCGTCTGATTCAGCTCAAGATCGAGCGCGAGGCGATGAACAAGGAGACCGATGAGGCCTCGAAGAAGCGCTTGGCCCATCTGGAGAGCGAGATCGAGCGTCTGGAGCGGGAGTTCTCCGACCTGGAGGAGATCTGGAAGTCGGAGAAGGCGGCGCTGCAGGGCACTACCCACATCAAGGAGTCGCTGGAGCGGGCCCGGCTGGAGATGGATACGGCGCGCCGCGCTGGCGATCTGGCACGCATGTCGGAGCTGCAGTACGGTCGTATCCCGGAGTTGGAGAAACAGCTCGATATGGCGGCCCAGGCGGAGATGCAGCAGATGAAGCTGCTACGCAACAAGGTCACCGATGAGGAGATCGCCGGGGTGGTCTCGAAGTGGACCGGCATCCCGGTCTCCAAGATGCTCGAAGGCGAGCGCGACAAGCTGTTGCGAATGGAACAGGAGATCGGTCGGCGGGTGATCGGCCAGCAGGAGGGTATCAAGGCTGTGAGCGATGCCATCCGCCGCTCCCGTGCTGGGCTTGCCGACCCCAGCCAGCCGAATGGCTCGTTCCTCTTCCTCGGCCCCACTGGGGTTGGCAAGACCGAGCTGTGTAAAGCGCTGGCGGAGTTCCTGTTCGACACCGAGGAGGCAATGATCCGCATCGACATGTCGGAGTTTATGGAGAAGCACTCGGTGGCACGGCTGATCGGCGCACCCCCCGGCTATGTCGGCTATGAGGAGGGCGGCTATCTTACCGAGGCAGTGCGCCGTCGACCCTACTCGGTGATTCTGATGGATGAGGTGGAGAAGGCCCACCCGGATGTCTTCAATGTGTTGCTGCAGGTGCTCGACGACGGACGCCTCACCGACGGCCAGGGACGCACGGTCGATTTTCGCAACACGGTGATTGTGATGACCTCTAACCTGGGTTCCGAGGTGATCCAGTCACAGACCGGCGAGGAGAACTACGCCAGCATGAAGGCCTCGGTGATGGAGGTGGTGCGTTCTGCGTTCCGTCCTGAGTTTATCAACCGGTTGGATGAGATCGTGGTCTTCCACCCGCTGGCCCGGGAGCAGATCCGTGCCATCGCCACAATCCAGATCGACTATCTGCGTCGCCGCCTGGCGGATCATGAGATGGGATTGCAGATCAGCGATGCCGCCCTCGATCGGTTGGGTGAGGCGGGCTTCGATCCGGTCTATGGCGCTAGGCCACTCAAGCGTGCGATCCGCCAGCAGTTGGAAAACCCACTGGCGCAGGAGATCCTGGCTGGCAAATTTATGCCGGGAGATGAAGTTCGGGTGGAGCTGGCGGAAGATGGGCTGAATTTTAGTAAGGGGAGCGGAGCAGACTAAGAGGGGTATTTCTTGTGAAGGTGTGACTCTGTCGCTTGTGGCGGGAAAAAGAATCTCCTAGCGTGCAGGTTCTTAAGAAGGATTTCAGAGGTTCCTGCCGTGAACAGAGTCATTTTGCTGCTTTTCCTGTGCATGTTCTCCCTTTCGGCACAGGCGTTGGAAGGATATGTGGAGGCCCTTCTGGGCTCTGTTGATGTGGAGGGTGTGGAGACGGGCACATACACCTCCACAGAGACAGGAACCATGAGCGGTGCACTAAAGTATGGCTCCACCCTCGGTCTCGGGCTCGAGGTTGGTCTGCGTAATTTCGAAGAGCATAATGTGCTGCGGGCCAGCCTCTCCTGGCATTTCGCCGGGGCCGAGCTGGATAGCGCCAGCATCACGACCAATGGGGGTTCTGAGCTTGCGTCGGGGAGCTATGCGATATCGAGCGCAGAGCTGAAAAGCGTCGGTCTCAATTTTGATAACGATATTCATGTCGTTCTGGCAAACCTCTATTACGAACTCCCGATCGGGATGGATCTGTTCCCATATGTTGGTCTGGGGTTGGGTGTGGCAGATGTTGAAAATGCCGATGGCACAAGCGCTGCGGGCGCGGTTTCAGTGGGTCTACGTATCGAGAGACCGGATGAAACCTATTGGGCCCTGAGATATCAGCGATTCGCTATCGGCAGTATCACGGACAAGCTGGGTATCACCTATGGGGATATCGGCTTCGACATCATCACTGTGACAGTCGGTATGAATTTTTCGCTCTGAACTGGATGCGGGGAGAGAGCCCAGCGATCTCGGGCTTATCGGGCAGACAGCCGCAGATACTTTTCATGCAACTGCTCAGTGGCGGCTTTCAGCGCGGCGAGATCGCCGCTGTTTTCGATCAGATCATCGGCTATGGCTCTACGGCTTGCGCGATCCGTCTGGGCAGCAAGAATCTGGCGGATCTGGATTTCTGAAAGCGCATCGCGCTGCTCGATCCGCTCGATCTGTAGCGCCTCAGGCAGATCCACCACCAGGATTCGGTCGGCGCTGTAATTATGTCCGCTCTCCAGCAGCAGCGGGACGACAACGACGGCATAAGGGGTGTCCAGCCTTTGCAGGTGTCGCGCCACCTCGGCCCGAATCCGCGGGTGGAGGATCTGCTCCAGTTGACGCCGCTTTTCCGGCGCATCAAATACAATCTGTCGCAACCTGGCACGGTTGAGCCGGCCATCGGTGTCAAGCACCTGCCTGCCGAACTGGTTGATGATCTCTTGCAGAGCCGGCATGCCTGGAGCGACCTGTTCGCGGGCGATGAGGTCTGTATCGATCACCGGCACACCCAACTCTTCGAAGTGTCGGGAGACGGTGGACTTGCCGCTGCCGATGCCGCCGGTGAGGGCCACCAGCATCAGCCAAGCCCCGACCACTGTAGATAGGCATGGTTGATCGAGTCACCCCAGAGCATGGCGATCCAGCCTGCGGCAGCCAGATAAGGGCCAAACGGGATCGGCAGGTTGCGCTCGCGACCACGCAGCAGGATCAGCGAGATCCCGAGCAGGGCGCCGACCAGGGCGGAGGCCATGATCGTTAGCGGCAGGTATTGCCAGCCGAGCCAGGCACCGATGGCGGCGAGTAGTTTGAAATCGCCGTAGCCCATGCCCTCTTTTCCGGTGATTCGCTTGAATATCTGATAGACGCTCCACAGGGTGAGATAACCGGCGGCTGCGCCTATCACCGCTGACTCCAGGTCGCTGAATAATCCGTCCAGGTTGAGCAGCAGCCCTGACCAGAGCAGTGGCAGGGTGATGTTGTCAGGTAACAACTGGGTGTCGAAGTCGATCATCGTCAGGGCGATCAGGGCCCAAGTGAAGCCCATCGCTGCCAGCACCTGCCAACCGGGATCGAAATGGTAAGCGACGATCAGGGTAAGTAGGGCGGTGGCTGCTTCAACCAGCGGATAGCGGATGCTGATGGGGGTGGTGCAGTCGGAGCAGCGTCCCCTGAGTAGCAGCCAGCTGATGAGCGGGATGTTCTCCCAGGCGCGGATCTGGTGACCACATTGGGGACAGCGGGAGGGTGGGTAGGCGAGGTCGAGTCGCTCCTCATCGGCGGTGGCTGGCTGCTTTAGCAGCTCCCGGCAGTCGCGTTGCCACTGCCGCTCCATCATCCGTGGTAGGCGCAGGATGACAACATTGAGAAAGCTGCCGATGGTCAGGCCGAGCAGGCCGCTGAAGATCAGGTAGATAGCCAGGTTTTGTTGTAGGAAGCTGAGCATAGCGATGTCAGGGTGCCTTTGCAGCACCACCTTGCGTGGTATGAGAACAAAGCACGTGGGTGGGGCAGAATCAGCCGAGCACCGCGGAACCCATCTTGAAAATCGGCAGATACATGGCGACCACCAGACCGCCGATCAAAGTACCGAGGATCACCATGATGAGCGGTTCGAGCAGGCTGCTGAGCGCATCCACTGCGTTGTCTACCTGCTCCTCGAAGAAGTCGGCGACCTTGGATAGCATGTCGTCGAGAGAGCCTGACTCCTCGCCGATCGAGACCATCTGGATCACCATGTTGGGGAACAGGTGGCGTTGGCGCATGGCCAGCTGTAGGGACTGGCCAGTGGCGACATCTTCACGCATGCGCAGTACCGCCTCGCTGTAGACTACATTGCCGGTGGCGCCAGAGACCGACTCCAGCGCTTCGACCAGGGGAACGCCGGCGGATGACATGGTGGAGAGGGTGCGGGCGAAGCGTGCGATCGCCGCTTTGTTCATGATGGGGCCGATGATTGGAATCTTAAGCAGGATCCGGTCGACCGTATGGCGGAATTTTCGCGAGCGCTTCCATGTGCCGATCAATATGTAACCCGACAGGATGGCGCCGCCAAGCATCGCCCACCACCAATTCTGCACCACATGGGCGATGTTGATGACGACGCGGGTAAACACAGGCAGGTCGGCGCCAAAGCCCCGGAACAGTTGCTCGAACTGGGGGATGACGAAGATCATGATGATCGCGGTGACGATGATAGCGACCAGGACCACCGCGGCGGGGTAGAACAGCGCTTTCTTGATTTTGCCCTTGATTGACTCGGTCTTCTCCTTGTAGAGCGCAATCTTGTGCAGCAGGGTCTCCAGCACACCGGCATGCTCACCGGCTTTTACCAAGTTGCAGAACAGGTCATCAAAATGGAGTGGGTGTTTCTTGAGCGCATCGGCCAGTGCGGTGCCGCCCTCCACATCGGACTTGACGCTGAGGATCAGATCCTGCATTGAGGGGTTTTCGTGGCCACGTCCGACGATCTCGAACGCCTGCACCATCGGCACGCCGGCGCTCATCATGGTGGCGAGCTGACGACTGAAGACAGCGATGTCGGCGCTTTTGATCTTCCTCTTGCGACTTGTCAGAAATGAGGTCGTCTTTTTCCTGACCTTCAGCGGATTGATGCCCTGACGCCGTAGTTCAGCCCGCACTAGGGCAACATTGGTGGCGCGGGTCTCGCCGGTGATGCGCGAGCCCTTGCGATCAGTGCCTTCCCAGGCGTAAAGACTGGCTTTTGGCTGTGCTTTTTTAGCGGGAGGCGCCATGGTTTAGTCCTTGGTTACCCGGTTGATCTCATTGAGGCTGGTGAGGCCTGCCTTGACTTTGCGCAGGCCGGAGGCGCGCAGGTTATCGATCCCCTCCAACTGGGCCTGCTCCTGCACTTGCAGCGAGGTGCAGTCTGCCATGATCAGCTTGCCCATCGCCTCGGAGACAGGCATCACCTGGAATATGCCTATGCGACCTTTATAGCCGTTGGTGCACATGTCGCAGCCGATTGGCTTGTAGACGGTAATGCCTTCGTCGATCTCAGCATTGTTGAAGCCCTCTTCCAGCAGCGCTTCGCGGGGTAACTCTTCGGCGGCCTTGCAGTGGTCGCAGAGCCGTCGCGCCAGTCGTTGTGCCATGATCAACAGCACCGAGGAGGCAATGTTGAAGGGCGGAATGCCCATGTTGGCGAGGCGGGTCAGGGTCTGCGGGGCGTCGTTGGTGTGCAGGGTGGAGAGTACCAGGTGGCCGGTCTGGGCCGCCTTGACCGCGATCTCCGCAGTCTCCAGGTCACGTATCTCGCCGACCATGATGATATCCGGGTCCTGTCGCAGGAAGGCGCGCAGCGCCGTGGCGAAGGTGAGCCCGGTTTTCGGGTTCATGTTGACCTGGTTGATGCCCGGGACCTGGATTTCGACCGGATCCTCGACGGTGGAGATATTGACCTCGGGTTTGTTCAGTAGATTGAGGCCGGTGTAGAGGCTGACCGTCTTGCCGCTGCCGGTGGGGCCGGTGACCAGGACCATGCCGTAGGGTTTTGCGATCGCCTCGAGAAACGCCTTCTGCTGCTCCGGTTCGAAACCGAGTGACTCGATGCCGATCTGCGCGCTGGTGGGGTCGAGGATACGCAGCACCACCTTTTCACCATGCAGGGTGGGGCAGGTGTTGACGCGGAAGTCGATGGAGCGGCTCTTGGAGATCTTCATCTTGATGCGGCCGTCCTGCGGCACGCGACGCTCCGCGATGTTCATGCGCGACATCACCTTGAGGCGGCTGGTGAGGCGGTTGGCCAGGTTGGCGGGGGGCGAGGCGACCTCGTGCAGCAGGCCATCAATGCGGTAGCGGATGCGGTATTTGCGTTCGTAGGGCTCCAGATGGATATCCGAGGCGCCGGCGTTGATTGCATCCAGCAGTATCTTGTTGACGTAGCGCACCACCGGCGCTTCGTCCACATCCAGTTCGCCATCCGCCGGTTTTGAGTCCTCACCCCCGGAGATATCCAGGTTGTCCAGGTCAGTATCCAGCAGGTCGTCCATGCTGGTGTCCTGGGCATCCAGAATCAGGCTGATCAGCTTGCTGAGCTTGTTTTCTTCCACCAGGATCGCCTCGGAGGCGAGGCCGGTGTTGAAACGGATCTCGTCGAGTCCCTGGTGGTTGGTTGGGTCGGAGACGGCGAGGAAGAGGCGGTTACCACGTTTGAATAGCGGTAGGGCGTGGTGGTTGCGGATCAGTTTCTCATCCACCAAATCCCGCGGCATCAGGTCGGTGTCGACCACATCAAGATCGAAGATCGGCACGCCAAAACCACGAGAGGCGGAGACCGCGATCTCAAGGCTTGTAAGCAACTGGTTTTCGACTAGGTAAGTGGCAAATGGGATGCTCTGTGAGAGGGCATCCTCAAATGCGGCGGAGGCATTTTCCTCGGAAATTAGGTTGTCCTGGATAATACAACGGGCCAGGCCGCTGAGGTTTGCTTTGGGTTTGGTGCTGGCCATCCTGTCGATATCTTCCGCGCTGGTGGAGAGGTTGGGGGCGGTCGGGCCAGTTCAGCCCATGAGGCGGGCTGAGTTTGGAAATGGTGTTCAATAACCACCGCAACCAACTGATCTTATTGCCCCAATATAGCCCCTGCCGGGGGTGATATCAATTTGCCCAGGGTGTGCGCCATCACGCTTTTTAGTGTTGAATGGATGGAAGTCAGCTGCCGGTGTTTGTTGCACACCTAAAGGTGCCCGCGGTCTGGTTCCGGGTGCATTGGATGCTGGCTTCAGCGTAGTTGATGTCGGTGACGGTCAGGATGTAGCCGGTTGCGATGTCGGCGTTGAGCGCGGCCACCGAGTAGTTGTAATTGTTGCCGTCACCATCGGGGTGCCAGGCGAGGTTACCTGTCTGCAGGTCTATTGGGTTGCCATCCGCTTCCCAACTGCCAGCGATGTAGGTGTTGTTCTCCAGGAAGTAGTCTTCCAGAGCCAGGCGTAGGGGTTCGGCGTTCATGCGCGCGGCGCTGAAGCGGGCCTCTTCGATGTAGCCGTTGTAGGCGGGAATGGCGATGGCTGAGATGATGGTGATGATGGCTATGGTGATCATCAGTTCGATAAGGGAAAAGCCGTTGGAGTGGCATACCTTGGTTTTCATGTCGTTCACCGCTATTTAAAGGTACCTGGGAAGGCGTTGGAAACAGCTCAGCCATTGTTGGTCTGAGAGTAATATCACCGGACCACTCTCGCAAAAACGGGGAAGCTGGCCGTTTATGCCAGCTTCCCCAATCCCAATTTTAGCCGATCCGATGGCAGGGGTTAACTGCCTGTACGCACCGGATTGTAACTAATCGCGCCGTTGACGGTGATGGTTGCAATCTCTTGCGCTACGCCGGTGCCGTCACCTGCTGGATCGTAGGCGGGGCGAGTCAACGTTAGGTCACTTGCGTCCGTGCCATTGCCGCCGACGACGATGACATCACCTGCCCCATTGGCTGCCTGGGCAAACGCTGCGTCGCCACTGGGAGCGGTGCCGCCGCTGTTGTTGAGTGCGGTGATCCACTCAGCTGTTGTGTCGGTAGGAAAAGTACCGCCACGGGCGACCACAGATTGGCGTCGGGACATCTCGGAGCGAACAAAGTTGATGCCCTCTTCATAGGCGGTATTCACTCGTGTGACGTTCGCTTCAGTAATGTAGCCGTTATAGGCCGGGATGGCGATAGCGGCCAGGATGGCGATGATCGCAACTACGATCATCAGTTCGATAAGTGTGAAACCAGATTGGTTTTTCATTGCTGCATTCTCCTCAAAATACCTGCTGGGCGGTGAAGGGCTGCCCAAAACCCGGAGCGTTTGGCCGGTGGCCGTCACTGGTGATGTCTAAGCAGTTTCTGTGCCACGAGGATGGAATGGCGCTTATGTTCTGATGTAATTCAATTATTTCAATTGGTTATGCTCTGCGTTCAGCTCTGAGAGCAGGGCGGATTACACCGGAACGCATACAAGGAATTAAAGTGAGGGCCTCGAGTGTCACTAAGTGACATTTTTTGTCACCTGTGGCTGAGGGTTCTCAGTAAATGCCATCAAGAAAAACTGCAGAGAGTGGTCTCTCGTGACGATAACTGTGGAGATCGCAGTCGGCATGGATCTCGCTAGTGTGTCGACAGACCGGGTTGGGATCATAAAAATGGAACCTAAATCCTGGCTGCTGGTTGGCTTCCCAGCCAGAATTAGGTGTTGAATGGTCACACAAACAGGCAGGGTAGAGCGTTGAAGGCAGGGGTTTCGCAAGTCAATGAGATAATGGGGCCGGACCGGAAAAGTGCGCGGCGGCTTCTTGTGTTGCTGACGTCGCTGACGCTTTTCTGGATGCTTTCCCTGTTTTTGATAAGGACGGTGGGTTTTTTTGTTCGCCGTGCCGACTCCAAGGTCTTCCACTCGCTGTCGTTTGAGGAACTGCTGGCGGGAGGTCTGGGGGGTGACCTGCTGCTGTTTGCTACCGCATTGATCGGACTCTACCTGTTTGTGGGGGGCGTGGTCTGGTGGGTAACGACGCTGATTGCCCGCAAGCACCATCTGAATGGTCAAGTCTACTTGCTTGCCGGGCTATCGTTCTGGCTGCTCAGTGTGTTCTGGCTGCTGTTGTCAAACGGTCTGGAGTTTCCCCGTTCGCGTTATACCTTCATCGTGAGAGGATTGACCGGGACAGGCTATGCCGAATCTGTCTCGCTTCTGGCCGGTACACTGATTCTGGGGTTGGTGGTTTATGCTGCCCTGTTGCAGTTGCATGGTTGGTTGCCAGCAGTGCGGAAATGCCCGACTCGAATCGGTGCGGTGGCAGTGGGGTTGGCACTGTTGCTGGCAATCCCCCTGTTTTTTCCCGCGGTGCCCCTGTCTGAGGCTGGTGCATCCAATCGTCCCAATATCATTGTGATTGGCGTCGATTCCCTGCGTCTGGATCATGTCGGATATTTCACTGCTGGAGAGGGATCGACCCCGGCAATTGATGATTTTCTAAACTCCGCTGCTGTTTTTCCTGAAACGATTACGCCATTGGCCCGGACTTTCCCTGCCTGGAGCAGCATTTTGTCCGGGCGTTATCCGAAGAGTACCGGGGCAAGATATAACCTGATCGATCCGACCCGAGTTGAGATGGATGAAAATCTGGCCTGGACACTCAAGAAGATCGATTATCAAACTATCATCGCGATGGATGAGAGGCGCTTTGCCAACTTCGATGCCAGCTATGGTTTTGAGCAGGAGGTGGGGCCGAAGATTGGTGTAGGGGATTTTGTGCTTGCCAGCATCAACGATACGCCGTTGACCAACCGTCTGCTCGATACCTGGTTGGGCCGGCTGCTTTTTCCCTACAGTTATCTGAATCGAGGAGTCAGTGAGACCTATCAGCCAAAATCTTTCCTTGACCGGCTGAAGTACGTGATCACTCAGCGCGATCGGCACAAGCCGCTGTTTCTGGTCACCCATTTCTGCCTGCCCCATTGGCCCTACTACTGGTCGCAGACCTCACTTGATGCCAGCCAAACAGGTGATACGCTTTCGAACCGGATGTTCTTCTACCGGAGCGCGGTGGCCGAGGTTGATGCGCAATTCAATGATCTGATGAACGCCCTGCGGGAACAGGGTGTGTTGGAGAATGCGATTGTGGTGTTGTTGTCTGATCATGGCGAATCGCATGGTGAGACGCTGCAGGCCTATACCGAGGTTGGCGCTGGCGGGGCATCAGCCAGGCAGGGTTTTGATCCGTTGCGGACGATGGTTGAGCGGGAAGACTGGGGGCACGGGACCAATATCCTGAGGCGTGAACAGCATGCCGTTGTATTGGGGATAAAAGGCTTCGGGCAACACCAATTTCCCCCTGGGATACGGCCACAGCGGGCCTCGCTGATCGATATCGCACCCACTCTCTATTCACTGGTCGGGATTAAGCGGGGGCAGGCTGAATTTGACGGGCGCTCGCTGGTTGCTTCTTTGGAGGCTCCTTCAAGAGAACCTATAGAGCGTTCTTTCTATCTTGAATCAGGTTTCTCTGTGCCAGCTATCATTTCGATTAAGCCTGACATGGAGGTCGTTATGGCGCAGGGGCTGCGCCACTATGCCGTGAATCGGGATAATGGACGCCTTGAAGTCAGCAAAAAATCGCATCATCACATCATTGAGAGCAAACAGCGCGGTGTGCTGATCGGGGATTGGCTGATGTTTGCAGTGAAAGGCAAGGGAGAGGACGACTCGCAACTGGTCGGTCTGCTCAATGAGAAAACCCGGGAGTGGACCACAGCCTTGGACTCAGAGTTCGCCCGGAAGGCCCCGCTGCGGCGTCTGCAGAAAGCCCTGGTGGATTTCTATGGCGATGAGGCGAAGTTTGACTTCGCAGGCTTACCGGAACGTCTGGCCAAGTTGGAACGCCAGCCCGAATAGCGGACTTCTCCTTGTGTACGACTAGTCTTAGTCCCTGTCCAGCCCAAGCTTCGAGAGCCGATAACGCAGCGATCTCAGGCTCATGCCGAGTTTCCTGGCTGCAGCGGTGCGGTTCCAGCGTGTCTCCTCCAGGGCTTTGATGATCGCCTGACGTTCAATATCCCCCAGCATGTCGCCAAGGGGTTTGCTGGTTCGCCCGGTGGGCTCTGTGTTGACCTCGGGAAGCTGTAGGTCGCGAGTGCTCAGCTGGTCACCCTCGCAGAGGGTGATCGCCCGTTCCAGAATGTTCTCCAGTTCACGTACGTTGCCGGGGAAAGGGTGGCGCTGCAACGCTTGCAGCGCATCCGGGCTGAGGCAGGGCGACGGCAGCTCCGAGTTGCTGCAGAGGCGGGTAAAAATGCTGTCGATCAGTAGCGGGATATCCTCCGGACGCTCTCGCAGCGGCGGAAGCGGCAGCTCAATCACGTTGATGCGGTAGAAGAGGTCTTGGCGAAAGCTGCCGTTTTCCACCATCTCGCTGAGATTTTTATGGGTGGCGCTGATGATGCGCACATCCACCGAGACCTCCCGATGGCCGCCCACCGGGCGCACTCGCTTTTCTTGGATCGCCCGCAGCAGTTTGACCTGCATCTGCAGCGGTAGATCGGCCACCTCGTCGAGAAACAGGGTGCCGCCGTCGGCGGCCTGGAACAGCCCCTGCCGGTCGCTGCTGGCGCCGGTGAAGCTGCCCTTCATATAACCAAACAGCTCGCTCTCCATCAGTTCTTGAGGGATGGCGCCGCAGTTGACTGCGACAAACTCTCGGTCGGCGCGGGGACCTTGGTCGTGGATCATGCGCGCCACCAGTTCCTTGCCGGTGCCCGATTCGCCGCTGATGTAGACTGGCGCCTGGCTGCGGGCGAGTTTCTGTACCAGCTCGCGGATCCGCTGCATCGCGCGGGAGTTGCCGAGCAGTTGCCTGCCGGCACCTGCATCAGAGGTTGTCGGCGCGGCAGTTTGGCGCTCGGGTGAGAGCTTGAGCGCCTTCTCCACCAGTTTTCGCAGGATCGCCAGATCCACCGGCTTGGAGACGAAGTCGAAGGCCCCGGCCTTCAGCGCCTCGATCGCCGACTCCATGTTGCCGTGGGCGGTGATCATCGCCACCGGCAGGGCCGGGTGGTGTTGGCTGATGTGGCGCACCAGCTCGATGCCGTTGCCGTCGGGCAGGCGCATGTCGGTGAGACAGAGATCGAAGCGCTCGCTGGCGAGATGTTGATGGGCCTGGGCGAGGTTGAGCGCGGCACGGGTCTCTATGCCCATACGCATCAGGGTGATCTCCAGCAGTTCGCAGATGTCGGGTTCGTCATCCACGACCAGCGCCAACGGCTGCGTCATCTAACTTACCTCGTGGTTCCAGTTGTAGAAATGCAGCCGGAAGCAGCTGCCGCCGGTGGGCCCGGGAATATACTCCAGTTCGATACGATTCGCCTCGCTCAGTTCCTTGGCGATATAAAGGCCCAGGCCGGTACCTTTGTTATGGGTAGTGTAGAAGGGCTCGAAGATCTGCCGTGCCACCTCCCGCGGGATACCGGGGCCATTATCGATGATATCGACCACCGGATCGTCGAACTCAGTCACCTTGCCGCCGATGATGCGGATCCGTAACGGTTGTTCCCTACTGGCGTGTTCGCGGGCATTGTTGCAAAGATTGGTGACGATCTGCCGCAGCTGTCCCGGGTCGGCGATGATATTGATGCTCTCCGGCTCCACCTGCAGCGAAAAGACCCCCGGCGGCAGCTCATGATCCTGCTCCTGCTCGCTGATAAAGTCGCGCAACCAGGCGGTGAGAGGGATGGCGCGGGGTTTGCCTGGATCGCGGCGGGAGAGCTGCAGCACATTCTCGATCACCTGATTGACCCGCTGAGAGTTGGATTGAATGATCTCGATCAGGCGCCGGTCGGCTGGGTTCAGGTCGGGGGATTCGTCAAACAGCTGGCTGGCGTGGCTCAGCGCCCCCAGCGGGTTGCGGATCTCATGGGCGATGCTGGCGGTGAGACGCCCCAGCGAGGCGAGTTTCATCTGTTGGGCCTGGACGATCAGCCGCGAGTGGTCCTCGAGAAATACCAGCACCCGGCCGTCGGCGCCCGCCTCCAGGGCGTTGAAGCGGGGCTTCAGTTCCGGCCCGTGGGCGTTGATGCGAAATGGCGGGCATTCCCGGTTATGATCCTGTTTCCAGCGGATCAGCATGTGCGTCAGTTCTTTTGAGGCGCGTTTCAGCGGGCTGCCGATGGCCGCATCCGGGGTACCCAACAGGCGTCGGGCAGGGGCGTTGATCAGCAGGATGCGCAGGTGTTGATCCACCACCAGTACGCCGGTCTGGATATGCTGGATTACATGGTCGTTGAGGCGCGCCATATTCTCCAGTTGGCGCGCCCGCTGCTCCGCCAGCTTTTCACTCTCGCCGATCCGCCGCGAGAAGACGTGGGCGATCAGCGCCATGGTGAAGTAGAGGCTGCCGAGAAAACCGGCCTGGATGAACCGGGTTGGGTAGACGTGGGTTAGCGAGGCGTAGATCTGGTCGGTGATTACCATCAGCGAGGCGAGGGCGGCAAACAATAGCGAGGCGCGCCCGCCCATCATCACACTGCCGCTGGTGATGGAGATTGCGATCAGGATGCCCAGCCCACTCTCGATGCCGCCGCTGGCGTGCATCAGCAGGGTGATCGCCAGGATGTCGATGAAGACCATCACCGCCGCTTGCTGGTCCGCCTTGGGTGAGCGCCAATACCAGAATACTGTACCGACCATCACCAGCCCCATATAGAGGGTGGCGCTGAAGGCGAATAGGCTGGTTGAGTGCTGGCCAAGAAAGTCGGGGCCGGTCTTACTGAAAAAAAAGAACAGCAGCGCCAGCGAGAGGGTGATGCGGTAGATCAGGAACAGCCGCAGGTTCTTCCAGCTGCGCAGCGATTTCAGCGCGCGCTTGCTGCTCTCCACCTGCAAAGTGTCACGCAGGGAGTCGAGCCAGCTGCGCATGATTAGATGCCGCTCACCGAGTCAGCCTTCAGGGTGATAGGCATCGTGGTGCTCTTGGCTGCAGAAGAAGTGGTTGCCCGCCTGCAGCGCCTCCTCACGGGGCAGATGCAGCCCGCAGTGAGCGCACTGCACCCCCTCCAGTGACTTCACCTGCCTGGGGGGATGGGGCTGGGTTTGGTGTCTGGACCAAAGGTGGCGGATGATCAGCAGCGCAACCCAGATAGCTGCGCCGATTAACAGATAGCGGAGGCCCATCGACGATACTCACAGGACGGGGTTTGCAAAACGATTTTGTCGGCGGAAGCGATTATTGGAATAATACCACCTTTTGCCGGCTCCGAGCCGAACGAGGTCCGTGTGACACTGCGTATCCAGATTGCCCAGCTCAACTTTCTTGTTGGGGATATCGAAGGCAACACCGAAAAGCTGCTCAGCACCGCGCGTGCTGCTCGGGGACGGGCCGATGCGGTGATCTTTCCCGAACTGACCCTGACCGGTTATCCGCCGGAAGACCTGCTGCTGCGTTCTGACTTCATCGCCCGGGTGGAGCAGGCGCTGCAGCGCATCATCGACGAGGCGCATGGGGTGCATCTGATCTTTGGTTATCCGCTGCAGCGCGACGGGCAGCTCTACAATCTGGCCGGGGTGGTCCGCGATGGCGAACTGATTGCCGAATACCGCAAACAGATGCTGCCTAACTACTCGGTGTTCGATGAGAAACGCTACTTCAGCCCCGGTAGCGAGGCGGTGCTGTTCCCCCTCAACGGGGTGCAGGTCGGGCTGAGCGTGTGTGAGGATATCTGGGAGCCACAGCCGATGGCTCAGGCGGTGACGGCGGGTGCCGAACTAATCCTCAATCTCAACGCCTCGCCGTTTCACACTGGCAAGGCGCCGGAGCGGGAGCAACTGGTGCAGGAGCGAGCTCGCCAGCACGGCGTGCCGGTAGTTTATGCCAACCTGGTGGGCGGGCAGGACGAGCTGGTGTTCGACGGCGGTTCCTGTGTGGCGGATGGCCAGGGCGAGCTGGTGCGGCGGCTGGCGTTCTACGAGGAGGCTATCGCACTGGTCGAATTTGAAACGGGTGATCGGCTGCGACCGCTGCCCGGCGAGGTTGCGGCAATACTGAGCGAAGAGGAGGCGGTGTATGGCGCACTGGTGCTGGGGGTGCGCGACTATGTCTGCAAGAATGGTTTCAATGGCGCCATCCTCGGCCTCTCCGGCGGTATCGACTCGGCGCTGACCCTGGCGGTGGCGGTGGATGCGCTGGGTGCGAACCAGGTGGAGGTGGTGATGATGCCGTCGCGCTACACCGCCGATATGAGTAATGAGGATGCGGCAGAGCAGGCGAGAATCCTCGGCGTGGAGCACCGCACGATCCCCATCGAGCCCGCTTTCAATGCCTTTCTCGGCATGCTGGAGCCGGAGTTTGCCGGGCGGCCGGCGGATGTCACCGAGGAGAATATCCAGGCGCGCTGCCGTGGCGTCATCCTGATGGCGATCAGCAACAAGAAGGGGCGCATCCTGCTCACCACCGGCAACAAGAGCGAGATGTCGGTGGGTTATGCCACCCTCTATGGAGACATGGCCGGCGGCTTTGCGCCGATCAAGGATGTGCCGAAACTGCTGGTCTACCGGCTTTGTGAATATCGCAACCGCCTCTCGCCAGTGATCCCGCAGCGGGTGATCGAGCGCCCGCCGTCGGCGGAGCTGGCGCCAGGCCAGAAAGACAGCGATTCGCTGCCCGATTATGCGGTGCTTGATCCGGTCTTGGAGCGCTATGTGGAACAGGACCAGAGTCCGACACAGATCATCGCCGCCGGATTCGAGGCGGCGTTGGTGGAGCGGGTGGTAGGGATGGTGGACCGCAACGAATACAAGCGCCGCCAGGCTCCGCCGGGAATCAAGATCACTCGCCGTGCCTATGGTCGTGACCGGCGCTATCCGCTGACCCGCGGCTATTGGACGCCGCTGGAGTCGGAGCGGTAAACTTGCCTCCGATGAGATTAGGTGCCGGTTCGCTGCACGATCCGGTCAGACGATCAGCAAAACGCCATGTCTGGCGGGAATGGAGTAAGAAACAATGAAAAAAGTCGAGGCCATCATCAAACCGTTCAAGCTGGAAGATGTGCGCGAGGCGCTCTCCGCGGAGGGAATTACCGGTCTGACCGTGACCGAGGTGAAGGGGTTTGGGCGGCAGAAGGGGCACACCGAGCTCTATCGTGGTGCCGAGTATGTTGTCGATTTTCTGCCCAAGGTGAAGATCGAGGTGGTGGTGGCTGAGGCGGCAGTGCAGTCCTGCATCGAGGCGATCACCAACGCGGCACGCACCGGCAAGATTGGTGACGGCAAGATCTTTGTCTCGCCGGTGGAAAAGGTGATCCGCATCCGTACCGGCGAACAGGATGAAGCGGCGATCTGAGTCTTCCGGCCGGCCTTGTGCCGGCCCTGCTGTGGGCTGCTAGGGAACTACTCCTTGTCTAGCCCGAGCGACTCCCAGATTCGCTCGCTCAGGCTCTCCTCATCCTGCTCTTCGGCGAACAGGCCGTTCTGCCGGTTCAGCGTCAGCACCCGCTCGGCATCCTCTGCCAGATTTTTCAGACCCAGTCGGGTGTAGGCGTCCACCATGATCTGCAGTGCTTCATCCACCACTGAGGTGCGCTGGAAGTTGGCGACCACCCGGTTGGCGCGGTTGGCGGCGGCTAGATAGGCGCCGCGGCGCATGTAGTAGCGGGCCACGTGGATCTGGTATTTGGCCAGGTTGTTGCGCAAGTAGATCATGCGCCGACGCGCGTCGGAGGCATATTTACTCTCCGGGAAACGGCGTACCAGCTCGGCGAAGTCGCTGAACGAGGTGAGCGCGGCGCCGGCGTCGCGCTGCGAGGAGTCGGTGGGGATGAAGCGGGTGGTGATGCTATGGTTGCGGTTAAAGTTGGCCAGCCCCTTCAGGTAGTAGGCATAGTCCACATAGGGATTTTGCGGGTGCAGCCGGATGAAGCGTTCGGCGGCGGCGATGGCCGAATCGGGCTCGCTGTTTTTGTAGTGGGCATAGATGATGTCGAGCTGTGCCTGGGTGGCGTAGCGGCCGAAAGGGTAGCGTGCCTCCAACCCTTCGTAGTATTCGATGGCGCTGTCATAGTCGCCGTCCATCATCGCCGACTTGGCTTCAGAATAGAATTTGCTGGCGCTCCACCCCTTGGTCTTGTCGATCTGCTCCGGCAGCAGTGAGCAGGCGGAGATCAGCGACAGTAGCAGTACGAGAATAAGAAAGCGAAACAAATGCATGGCCGGCAGGCAAGTTCTTGTGAGTCAGTAAAAGGCGGCATTATAACGGAAAGCTCTGGCGCGCGCATAAGGGCGGATGGGGCGGAAAAGAATCGAGATGAGTGAAGAGATAGAAAAATTGATCAGTGAGGTTGGCCTCGAGCAAGCGGGACGCCGTCTTGATCAGGTGGTGGCGGAACAGTTCGCCCAGTTCTCCCGCAGTCGCTTGCAGCGCTGGATCAAGGATGGTCGGCTGCTGCTCGATGGCCGGCCGGGCAAGCCGAAACAGAAGGTGCGGGGGGGGGAGCGACTGGAGCTGGTGCCGCAACTGGAGCAGGAGGTCACCTCACGGCCTCAGCTGATCCCGCTCGACATCCTGTTCGAGGATGAGAGCCTGCTGGTGGTCAACAAACCGGCTGGGTTGGTGGTGCATCCGGCGGTGGGCAACCCGGACGGTACCCTGCTCAACGCATTGCTGCACCACTTTCCCGCGATCAGCCAGGTGCCGCGGGGTGGCATTGTGCACCGCCTCGACAAGGAGACCAGCGGCCTGCTGGTGGTGGCCAAGACCCTGCAGGCGCAGACCGCGCTGGTGGCGCAGCTGCAGGCGCGCAGCATGAAGCGGGAGTACCGCGCCTTTGCCCAGGGGGTGATGACCGCCGGTGGCAAGGTGGATGCGCCGATTGGCCGTCACCCGGTACATCGTACCCGGATGGCGGTGGTGGCGAACGGCAAACCGGCAGTGACTCACTACCGGGTAATCGAGCGCTACCGTTTCCACACCGACCTGCGGATCCAGCTGGAGACCGGTCGCACCCACCAGATCCGCGTGCATATGGCGCAGATCCGCTTTCCGCTGGTGGGCGACCCGGTCTACGGTGGGCGGTTGCGACTGCCGACCGGCATCAGTGATGCCTTGGCGGAGGGCTTGCGGGCGTTTAAGCGCCAGGCGCTACACGCCCGGCGTCTGGAGCTGGTCCACCCCGAGAGCGGCGAGCAGATGAGCTGGGAGGCGCCACTGCCGGAGGATATGGAGCAGCTGTTGGGGCTGCTGCGGGCGGATGCCGCTGGATGATTGAGCTGATCCGCCCCGATTGGCCGGCGCCGGCGAATGTGTGCGCTGCGATCACCTGTCGGGCCGGCGGGGTCAGCTTGTCCCCCTACGCGAGCCTTAATCTGGGCGACCATGTGGGGGATGATCCGCTGGCGGTCGCTACCAACCAGCAACGGCTGGCCGTGGCGTTGAGCCTGCCGGCAGAGCCGCTCTGGCTGACTCAGGTGCATGGTTGCGCGGTGGCCGATCTGGAGGATGCCCGTCGCGGCTGTGAGGCCGACGCCGCCTTCGCTGATCGATCTGATCGAGTCTGTGCAGTGCTCACCGCCGACTGCCTGCCGCTGCTGCTTTGTGATCGGCAGGGCGAGCGGGTTTGTGTGGTGCATGCAGGCTGGCGGGGGCTGGCCTGCGGGGTGATCGAGGCGGCGCTGCGGCGCATGGGGCGGCCGGGTTCGGAACTGCTGGCCTGGCTCGGTCCCGCCATCGGCCCGGAACGTTTCGAGGTGGGGGCGGAGGTGCGGGAGGCCTTCGTCGCCCATGCCGATGAGGCAGCCATCGCCTTTCGCCCCGTAGAGCAAGGCAAGTGGCTGGCCGATATCTATCGGCTGGCACGGCAGCGTTTGGCGGCGTTTGGCGTGGGCTTTGTGGGGGGCGGTGATTACTGTACAGTGTCCGACCCAAAACGTTTCTACTCCTATCGGCGGGACGGCGTCACCGGGCGCATGGCTTCGTTGATCTGGCTCCAACAGGGAGAGCTATCCTGATGCAATGGCAGATGTTGACCCTGGTCGGTGAGGACCGGGCGGGTATCGTGGCGCAGGTCACCGATGCCTTGTTCAAGGGCGGTTGCTCGCTGGGCGAGGCCTCGATGCTGCGTCTGGGCGGCAACTTCAGTGTGATGCTGATGGTGCGCGGTGATCAGCAATCGGTGGAGGGCCTGATCGCGCCGGTGGCAGAGGCGCTGGGGCTGCGCTTTCACCTCGACCCGATCCACGGCGGGCTGCACCAGCATCGGGTGCCCAACTACCAGGTGCGGGTGGTGGGGGCCGACCGGGCCGGTATCGTGGCTCAGGTGACCGGCGCGCTGGCGGAGGCGGGATTCAATATCCTCGAGCTGGAGTCGGATGTGGCCGGCAGTGAGGCCGACCCAGTCTATATCATGACCATCCAGGGCTTTGCTGAGACCACCCTGGAGCAGCTGCAGGCGGCACTGGCCAGGCTGGGCGATGAGGCGATCGAGGTCAATATCTCCCCCATTGAGACCCTGATTGGCTGATCTATGGCAACCCTGGAGATTCTTAAGTTGCCGGACCCCCGGCTGAAACAGCCTTCTGAGCTGGTGGAACAGTTCGACGACGCGCTGCGCGCCTTCATCGACGACCTGGAGGAGACCCGCGTCAACGGCCCGGCTGCGGTGGGCATCGCCGCGCCGCAGGTGAGCGACTTCCGGCGGGTTATCATCATTGACTGCTCACAAACCCGCAAACCGGTGCCGAACCATGGCCGGCTGGTGCTGGTGAATCCTGAGATCAGCAAGTGGGACGGCTTCGAGCTGGGGCGCGAGGGGTGCCTGTCGGTGCCCGACTATACCGGTAACGTGATCCGCGCCGAACGCATCAAACTTACCGCCCAGGATCCCTACGGCGAGCCGCTCGAGTTTGATATGGAGGGCTATGAAGCGCGCGCCCTACAGCACGAGGTGGACCACCTGGACGGCATCCTGTTTGTTGATCGGTTGGTAAGTCGGCGTACCGACCTGTTCCAGCGCAAGGTTTACCAGAAGGGTGGCAAGAAGAAGCAGGGAAAATAACGGAAGGCGGCGTCAGCTTGCCGCGGCATAACCGAAATGGACAACACCACACTCATCGCCATCCTTTTCATGCTGCTGTTGGGGGTAGTCCTCTATCGTCTGCAACGGCTCTGTTTGCAGGCCAGTCGTGCCGACTGGGGTAGCGGCCTGATGAATCGCATCGACGGTCTTAACCGGCTTTTCTGCTGCTACTACCACCGCCTGCCGCCGGTCGAGCTGGAGATCCCGCCAGAGGGGCCGGCGGTGGTGGTCGCCAACCATATCTCCGGTCTCGATCCGCTGTTGATGGCGGCGGCTAGTCGCCGCTCGCTACACTTCATGATCGCCCGGGAGCAGTATGAGCGGTTCGGCCTGAAGTGGCTGTTCCGCATGGCGGGGTGTATTCCTGTCGATCGGGAGCGGGCGCCGGAGAAGGCGCTGCGGGCCGCCTTTCGCGCGCTGCGTGAGGGGCATGTGGTGGCGCTGTTTCCGCATGGCACGATGCACCTGGATACGGAGCCTCCCCGCCGAGTGAAGCCGGGCGCGGCGCGACTCGCCATGATGACAGGGGCGCCGTTGGTGGCGATGCGGATCAGCGGGGTACAAAAGCCTGGGAATGTCTTTCTTCCGGTGTTGTTGCGGGCGGAGGCGAGAATCGAGTCGCGCGGAGTGGTGAGGCATGAGGGGCTGGACAGGCAGGCGTTTTTGGCGGTGATTCAGCGGGCGATTGAGCCCTGACAAAGACCGAGGGTCTCTTGTGGGTGGTGCCGGAGCCCCTCGGATCGCTGCGATGGTGCCCATCTTTTGATCAGATTCATGTTTCACGCAAAGAAGTTGGGTTGGGAGACTTACGCTCTCTGAAAGTGTGATTTGTTGACTACAGACTGGTTGCCTAATCCCGTTAACTTGGGGCGATAGGATATTTCTTTAGGCGGCCATTATGGATATTCCCGGCAAGACCCTCAGCGCCCTTTTGTGCCTTGGCCTGTTGAGCGGCTGTGGCGGCAGTGGCTCGGAGAGCAGCGAAGAGGCCACTCGGACGGGTTCGGAATCTGCTTCACAGACGATTACGCTTCAGCCCACTGAGGGCACAGGAGGGAGTGACTCGAGTTCAGGTTCGGGATTGGCAGGAGAGCAGTCGGTACCCGCTGTCGGCGCGGGGGGTGGTAGCCAACCGCCAGCTGCGCAGCCGGCCCATACCGCGCGGGATGACAGCTTTGATGTCACCATCAACTCGGCCCGCACCCTGGATGTACTGGCCAACGACAGCCTCGATAGCGGAGCTGCGATGATCCTGTCGATTGAGAGCAGCAGTCAGCTGGGCGGCACTGTGCGCATCGTCGCCGCCAATCTGCTCAACTATACGCCACCGCCTGGTCAGACCAGCTCTGCAACCGATCGTTTTAGCTACACGCTCGGCGACACGAATGGCACTAGCTCATCGGCAACGGTGACCCTCTCCCTGACCCTGCCAAGCACGTCGGCCCACACCGCCAACGACGACAGCGTCATGGCCAGCCACAACAGCAGTCAGAGCATCGATATTCTGGCCAATGACCAGATCGATTCCAGTACCACTCTGTCGCTCTCGGTGGATAGCGCCACGCAGCTGGGCGGCAGCGTGGCCATCGCCGGCGACAACACCCTCACCTACACCCCACCGGGCAATATCACCAGTTCCACCACCGACAGTTTTGGTTACACTCTGGCTGACAGCTTTGGACTGACTTCAGCGGCAACCGTCAGAATCATGCTGGAGATGCCAGAACAGCCAACCACCCCATTGGTCAGTCTTAGCGCCAATGATGATGAGTTTGGTGCGACGGCGAACACCAGCCGCAGCATGAATGTACTGGCAAACGACACCTTTGATGCCAGCGCCAGCCTGAGCCTCACTGTCGCTAGCAGTAGTCAGCTGGGTGGCAGTGTGAATGTGGTGGGAGACAACACCATCAACTACACACCGCCGGCCTCGGTGACAGATGTCGGTACCGACCGTTTCGACTACACCCTCAGTGATGGCGCAAACAGCTCGACCGCCACCGTCACCGTCAATATCAACGCCCTCTGTGCTCGCACGGACATCCACTGCGTCGGGGATGGCGAAGAGTTTGATACCAATGTGCAGAACCCGAGTGAGGCGTTCCAGGCGGCGGTCGATGCATCAGGCCCCGGTGACACGGTGAAGATCCGCGGCGGTACCTACACCCACAGCGCATCTTCGAAGATCTTTCTGAATGTGAATGTCTCCGGCAGCCAGGGTTCGCCGATCACCATCGAGGCCTTCGATGGCGAGCATGTGCACATCACCGGCTTTGGTTTTGCCGAGAGTTCAGCGAATCCAACCCGCGAGCGTGAGGTGCTGATCCGGGTGGCGGGCGACTACATCGTGATGCGCAACCTGGAGCTGAGCTACGCCACCCGCTACAACCTGCAGGTGGAGGGCAGCTTCGGTCTCTATGAGGAGCTGGTGCTGCGGGATGCTTGGCTGAGCAACCTCATGGTCGGTAATGAAGATACCCGCGTCGAAGGCAATCTCTTTCGCTATATTGAGGCGGCCCGGGCACGCCACCACAGCGGCATCATCCTGTGGCGCTACGGCACCAGCAAGTTGTTGGCCAACAACCGCTTCGAAAACTGCCTGGGCTATGACAATGGCTACCAGCCAGACGGCCAGAAGGTGCCCGGTGGCCCGGACGGGGATACCTACGGTGGTGAGAACTCAGATGCGTTCGAGTCCTTTAAGGGATGCCATGACGATGCCAGTGGCAGTGTCGATAACCTCTGTCCCGGTAATGTGGTGGATGGCTTTGTCGCCTTTCACAACGCAGATGACGGCATCGACAACTCCTTTGGTAGTGACTCCTACGTGATGAATAGCATCTCCTTCAGCAATGGCCCGGAGGGGCGGCGTGGTTTCAAAAGCCTGCGTTACTCCAAGGGTGGGGTCCACTACATCGGCAACATCTCGTTCTCCAACGATGAGCGGGGCTTTGAGCCGCGGATGCAGGGCAGCGGCAGTGTTCATCACAACCTTGCCATCGATAATCCATCCCGGGGCGTGCATCTGAACGCCAGCAACCCTGATCCTGCCCGCTTCAAGGCCTACAACAACTTGGCCCTGAACAATGGTGATACCGACTTCTCCATCCCCTCGGGTGTCGATGCGAAGAATAACTGGTCTGGGGATTCGGATGGTGATCCGCGGATCGCCAACAGCGGCTTTAGCGCCAGCGATATCGATATCCACTTCAGTGCCAGCATGAGCGTTGCCGAAAAGGTGGCTTATGTGAAGGATCAGGTAAAGAATGCACTGAAACCACAGAGCAGCAGCCCGCTGATCGATGCCGCCACCTGGATCGCCGGTGTGCACTGCGCCAGCGCGGATGACGATCCATCGAACCCGATGGATGTCGATGCTGACTGCCGGCACTGGCTCGGGGTCGCGCCGGATATCGGTCCTTACGAGATCAAATAGCGGTCTACTTGCTGGGGCGGGTCCCGCTTCGCCAAGGCACCCTACGAAGCCAGCCTTCAAAGAAGGCTGGCTTTTTTAGTGGGAGTTTCGTTTGAATAAGAGCGAATTAACAAGGATCAGTTTTGCAGCCGGCTTTACCTCGATTGTCATCGAGGTGGTCTCTGTCTGAATCAATTTGTTAAGGAAGCTCGGAATAAGTCGACTCTTTTAGGGATCGTCGAATCTACCTGCACAATTCCATAAAGAGCCTTATTTGTTGGCACAATAACCGACGGTGGTTGATGCCAATGGGTTGAGTTTTTCGTTCCAATTCACCCCGCTGATTTGAATTTGGTTGTCAGTCTGTGACATGTTGGAGCTCCAATGGTTTTTAAGTGAGCCTGTGATTGGCAAGCTGATTTGCCAGATGCCAATAGCGTCATTGGGGTTGGTGATTTGTATGTCTTCGCAATATCCCGTTCCCCAGTCTGTGGTCACTTTGCGAGTAATAATCAGATCGCCATTGGACATGGCGCGTTTATGGCTGTTTATGCAATAGCCAAAAGATGTGGTGGCGTTGCCAGCTAGAGCCGAGTTCTGAGCATTAAGCAGGTCTTCTTCAAGCATACTGACTTGTGCATTCCACGCATGGCTCAGTGTGCCATTGACGATCAACTCAATAGACCAGTCACGAGTGCGGCTGTCCGGGTTATGAATTCTTACGTTTTCACAATAGCCGGTGTTCCATCTGGAGATGATGTCGCGTGATATTTCCAATGGTGCCAAAGGGCTGCTGGTGCTGTCATCTGAGATACGACTGACTTTGATGTAATCAATGTCGTAATGAAATTGTTGGTTGCTGGCGAAATCTGGCGTGGCGGTTAAATCTGCACTGTAAGCGTTCTGCCAGTCGTTATTGGCTGCCCAGAAGTTGCTGCGTATTGATAGAGCTAGATTGGGTACAGGGTTGTTTTGCTGTTTAACTAGCTTGCCATTGAGATACCATTCTATGCGTTCAGGGTACCAGCGTATGCTATAAGTTTGCCAGTTTTGGTAATCATAGTCTGCCAGGCTCAACAATGAACCCGCATGATGTATGCCGTCTCCGTAATTACTGTCAGGGTGTCCCCAGTCGTTCCAGCTGGTTGCAAGAAAAGTATTGTTAGGTTGGGCGGTAAGTATCTCAATGTCGATTTCATCTGCAAAGCCTTGTTGGTCTTGTGCATAGGCAAATAAGGATGCGATCAATCCGGCTGGCATGGCAGAGGCGCGTAGTCGAGCTTCGATTTCCAATCCTGTGCCGACATCAAACTTATTCAGACTGTATATCTCGCTACCATATAAAGTTTGTCCTGGTTCATTCGGGTTATAGCTGTCCAGTTTTAATGAGAGATAACTGGTTTCACCATCATTGTCGAAACTTGGTTGATTGCCCAGTTGAGTGCGACCAAGATGCCAGCTTCCTTGATTCCAGACCTGAGTGTTCAGGCTATTGTTATCAAAATCATCAAACAGTAAAACCTCTGCTGGTGACATAGAGCTGATAAGTAATAGGCTGCCAGAAAGTCCGAGGCGAAGTGTGTTTGTGAGCATGCAGGCGATTCCTTTTTTTTGTATAAGCGAGTGAGATAATCAGTGACCGAATTTTGTATAGTGATCAAGGTTTTCAACTCAGTCCAGTAAGCTGAGCCTCAGCCACGGGATGAGAATAGTAGGGTGACTTCCAGTAGATCGGCGCTGGGAGGATAAGCCAAAAATCTTGCGAGAATCAACCTGACAAATGGAAAAAACGGCCGTCGCAGACTCGCTCTCCCTAGCGCTGAATTGGCGTCAGGGGTAACGTACTCTAGACAGCTGACAGGTGTTCCGGCGCGAAAAAGACTCGAGGGCTTGGTCGATCAAACGCTGCTTTGCGAGCGTTTGCTGGTGGGCTGGTATCGAAGATTAGCTCATCCACGATCTACGCACATATTTGTGCCAGTCTTGGCTGGTTTCACGGATGTAACGCTGACCGCAGTTCAGGATCTGCTGGGCCACGGTTCGGTCATCTTGACCGAGCGTTATGCTCGTCTGGTGAGGGAAAGCGTACGTGCCGCAGTCGCCCTTCTTTAAGGGTGCTGAGCTACGCTGGCGAAAGATGAGGAAGTAACCATACGGGAGTAGGTTATCGATTTGATTGGTCGGGGTGAGAGGATTCGAACCTCCGGCCCCTGCCTCCCGAAGACAGTGCTCTACCAGGCTGAGCTACACCCCGAGTTCGTCCCGGCATAGACCGGCTGGATGGCGGTAGGTCGGGAACCGACCGAAAACGAGCGCGCTATGATAATGGAATTCGCTAGATGGTTCAATGCGTTCTGGCGACAGAGAAGTCGGCCAGTGCCATCAGTGCCTCGCGGAACGGAGAGTTGGGAATCAGCGACAGCGCTGTCTTGGCGCGCTCCGCCTCCTCGTGCGCCAGTGTCTCTGTGTAGGTAATGGCGTCGCTAGCCTGGACCTGCTGCATCACGAATTCGATCTCATCCAGGCCACCTTTCTCGATGATCTTTGCCAAGCGCTTCCGGTCAGCTTCAGGGCACTGCTTCATCGTCTGGATCAGCGGCAGGGTTGGTTTGCCCTCGGCCAGGTCGTCGCCTATATTTTTACCGATATCCTGGTTGGAGGAGTTGTAGTCGAGCGCGTCATCCACCAGCTGGAAGGCGATGCCCAGGTGCAGCCCGTAGTCGGCCAGCGCCTGCTCCTGTTGCGGATCGACACCGCTGATCACGCCGCCGAGGCGGGTGCCAGCCTCAAACAGGGTGGCGGTCTTACGTTTGATCACCTCCATGTAGTCGGCCTCGCTGGTCTCCGGATTGTGCACATTGAGCAGCTGCAGTACCTCACCTTCGGCGATGCGGTTGGTGGCGTGGGAGAGGATATCCATCACCCGCATCTGCTCCACCGCGACCATCATCTCGAAGGAGCGGGAGTAGAGAAAGTCGCCCACCAGCACACTCGCCTCATTGCCCCAGACTGCATTCGCGGTCTCCTGGTTGCGGCGCAGCTCGGAGCCGTCTACCACATCGTCGTGCAGCAGGGTGGCGGTGTGGATGAACTCGATGATCGCCGCCAGATTGATGTGGCGTTCGCCTTGATAGTCGCAGGCGCGGGCCGCCAGCAGCACCAGCATTGGCCGCAGCCGTTTGCCGCCACTGTTGACTATATAGGCGCCGATCTGGTTGATCAGCACCACGTCGGATCGCAGCTGTTCGATGATCAGTCGGTTGACCGCCTGCATGTCGTCCGCGATCAGCTCGCGAATGGCGTCGATATTCATTGGACCTACTGCACAGAAATCAAAACCTTGGCATGCTAGGCGGGGGGGCGGGTAGAGTCAAGAAAAAAGGCTGGTATGTGAAGAGCTGGCTCTCTCCCCCCTCTTCTCGCAACAGGCCGGAGCGCCGTTATTATTAGCCCGACCATTACATACATCGCGCTGTAGGACCGCTTGCAGACAGACCTGCCCGGCTAAAGTCGGGCCTACAGGCGATCTGTTTGATGGTCAGCTTAAGAATTTGCGACCTCCTTCCTTGATCTGGCTTTATGTCGCAGAATAGATTCTCATTCCCATTTAAACCGGTTGTTTGACCACTCAGGAAAAACCATTGATGAATCCACTCAAAACGTTGAGCGTGGCCCTCTCCTGCGCCCTTCTACTGACTGCCTGTGGCGGTGAAAGTACTAGTACCGACAACGGGGTGCCTGTTGTCAGCGGCAGCCATAGGGTGCTCGCCTTTAATGATCTAGGTATGCATTGTGCCGACTTGGATTACTCTAATTTTGTTGTTCTGCCCCCTTTCAATGTGGTGCATAGTCAAGTGATCGAACGGGGCGCCACGCCACGCCTCCTCGACAATAGTGAGGTTGTTGTTACCTATAAGGCACAACTGGATGCGAATGGATCGATCACTACGACTAGCCAGAATCCTCCGAGCGGGAGTTTTACTAAGAGTAATTTTTGGGACATCAATCCAGCGACGGGCAATACGTATGTCTTTGACCTGTTTGGCATAAATCCGCAACCTGATGAGGGACTCACTCAGCAAGAAATGCCGGGTATCCTGACCCCCTATTCGGCCAATGACGCCCAGGTTTTCAATGGATTCAATAGTGCAAAAAGCTGGTTCTCTGCCGAGGGTATACCCATACTGCCCGTTGATGACTCGGGCGGTACTCAAGCCTATCCCTTAATGCGAGTGAATGCTGCAGCCCCTTCCTCTGGGGAGGATCTGGCGAGCGTTGATGTCGTGTTGCCGGTCGCATCGGAAGCCGATTGCCAGAATTGCCACGCGGTAGGAGAGGTTGGAGCAAGGGATTCTTCCATCGCCTTTGTCTTTCCTGACGATATTACCGATCCCAACAGCGTATTGCAGGCGGCGAAGGAGAACATTCTGCTACTGCATGACAAGAAGCACGGCACCGATTTGCACAACCAACGCCCGGTACTTTGTGCTCGCTGTCACTACTCGGCAGCACTTGACTTGGCTGGCAATGGGGGGCCAACCGGAGACCAGATTGGCCATGACATGATGTCCCAGGTCATGCACGGTTACCATGGGCGTTTGAAAGACCCGGACACTGGGGCCGACCTGTTTCCAGCAGATGGCACCCTGGAGGAAACCTGTTACCAATGCCATCCGGGCAAGATTACCAAATGCCTGCGGGGCGCTATGGGTAACGCAGGTATCGTCTGTCAGAACTGCCACGGTGACATGCTAGCAATCGGCGGTGTTTTTCCTCTGCCCGATGGTTCTACGCGCCGCCCCTGGATTGACGAACCACGCTGTGAATCCTGTCATACCGGTGATGCGCTCGATCATCTGGGTGCCGACATCCGTCTCACCCAAGCTTGGGATAGCAGTGACAATTCAGCGGCCCCCAGGTCTGTCAACAACCTACGGTTTGCCGGAAATAGCGCAGAGCTGTACCGCAACAGCCTGGGGCATGGTGGTGTTGCCTGCGAGGGCTGCCACGGCTCGACCCATGCGATCTGGCCGAATGCCCAGAACAGCTCCAATGACAATGTGGCCGCCACTCAGATCCAGGGGCATACCGGCACGGTCGCTGAGTGCGCCGCCTGCCACACCAGTCTGCCCAATACCCTGGATGGCCCCCATGGTATGCACAATGTTAACAGCAGCAGTTGGGATCTTGGACATGAAGACTTCTATCTCCGCAATCCCAATGCCTGTAAGGCCTGCCATGGCAATGACCTGAATGGCACTGTTCTCTCTCGTGCTGCGGCTGATCGGGATTACCAAAGCGATGATGATGGTGGTCGCACAGTCCATGTTAGTAAAGGGACGGAGGTCGGTTGCACGCTCTGTCACGCGCGTCCATGACAGGGTGATTGAGTCCTGTTGGATTATCGGCTGTCGTTGCAGCAGGGGCGCCGGGTAAGCGGCGTCCCTGTGCGTGATGACTAATTCTCTCTGGAGCCAGTGTGCAGTGATGTAGAGAATCAGTTGAGTGTCGTTAAAAACATGGGCCTTGTCATGTGGTTAGAGGGCTGCCGTCCAGGTTATTAATCGTTCCGAAAGTATTGGCAGTCTATTTTTGAACTTGCCAAAATATACTTTGTATCTGACATGCGGAAGAAACTCTTAATCAGCGAAGTGCGC
>NZ_KQ557130.1:0-81406 GCF_001443665.1 endosymbiont of Ridgeia piscesae
CACTTCGCTGATTAAGAGTTTCTTCCGCATGTCAGATACAAAGTATATTTTGGCAAGTTCAAAAATAGACTGCCAATACTTTCGGAACGATTAATAGCCGGTGATCATGGCGCGCACCAGGTTCTCATTGTGGAGCCGGCTGGCGAACAGCACGCCCGCCAGATGCAATCCGACTAGCAATAACGAGAGGTGGGCGAGGAGTTCGTGCAACTCCTCCAGTGCCTTGGCCAGGAACCCTGGGGTGCCCGCCATCAGACTGGCGAGCGGTCCGGAAAACTCCGCTGCTCCATACAGCAGCAGGCCGCTGAACGCGGTCCCTGTGAGGCAGAGCAGCAGCGCCACCACCATCGCACCACCAGCCGGATTGTGTCCCAGATAGCGCTTGGCACGCAGTGCCAGCTCCTCCTTGAGGTAGCGGATCACTGTCTCGGGGCGGTGTACAAAGTCGCTGAATCGCGCGTGGCGCGGGCCGATGAAGCCCCATACCAGCCGCACCAGGATCAATCCTAACAGTGTATAGCCGGCCCAGCTGTGGAGGCGCATGAAGTGGTCTTCGGTGATGTAGGCGATGGCGAAGCTGCCCGCCAGACCCCAGTGGAACAGCCGCACCAGTGGGTCCCACACCTTTATCTCGGATTCGTTGTTCATGGATCGGATCCCTTCTTGCTATTTGAGACCCAGGGTAGCGGGCAAAGCTGAAATGAAGCTGAATGCGCGCGGGATTACTCCACTTCCAGTGGCCGGTTGATTTGGGATTGGAAATTGATCCCATCCCCTCTCGTGCAGGGGGGGTAAGGCACGGGAGGGTCGTCCCAATAATGATTTAGTGGGAACGCCTATCCTGTAAGTAGAGGGGTTGGATCTATCTGATGAATGACATCGATAAAGAGGCTTTGACAAGGCAAAAGCTGCTTGGAATGCATCTGCGGATGCCCCCCCGTCAGGGCCATGCGGAGTCGTAGAGAGATCGATTAGGGACATCCACAGACAGGGATGTTGAGACAGGGTCGTGAGGAGGGAACACAGAATGACAAATCAACAGCGAAACTTGTTTGGGTTTTCGATGTTTAGTGCTCTGTTGCTTCTTTTTGCCTTGATGCCGACCCAGCCGGTTGGGGCTGCGTGGGAGGTGTGCCGCACAGAGTTCAGCTTTGACTCAGTGCCAGATAAGGTCAAAGCGGGGAGTGCTCTCAGAGTAGTACTCAGGATGACCAACAAATGTAAACCAGATAATCCAGATCTTAGCTATCTAAGGTTCATCAGGGTTGATGTGGTTGGAAACAGGTGGATCTGGGGGAAGGTCGATCGGGGTTCAAAAATGGTTGAATATGAGATGCTTGCAATCAGAGGCGGCATCAGCAAAAAGTTTGTGGTCGACCTAACTGTCGGGAACGGACCGGGCGGTGAGGCGATGGTGCTAGCCTTTGCCAACGTATACAACAACCGTAGTCCCAGTGAGGGGACGTTGCTGAAAATCGGTACCAAGATCGAGATTATTGGGAAGCCACCCTGGACTGAAAAGATCAAGAAGATTGTCGACTCGATATTTTCGTCGTCCGGATAAGCAGGATCTCCCGTTACTCTTGCAGAGTGTTTGCGAGGGTTATTTCACTTGGCATCGCGCCTGGATGGGCCGGCCCCCTGGCCCATCCAGCGTTCGAGATCATGACTTCTTTGGCTTACGAGGTTTTTTGTCGCGGTTGCCCCTCTGATCCTTCCTGATTTTACTGCCACGCTTGAAGTTCGGCTTGGGCTTGCGTGGCGGTTTTTCAGCACCGCCACCGATTCTGAATGGCGCAATCTCCAGCTTCTGTCCACACACCCGCACCTTGCGCAGCAGCTGCAAGATCTCTTTCGGCATCCCCTCCGGTAGGTCGATGGTGGAGAAGTCGTCGTGGATCTCGATATGGCCGATGTAGCTGCTCTCGATGTCGGCTTCATTGGCAATGGCGCCGACGATGTTGCCGGGTTTGACCTCGTGCTGATAGCCGACCTCGATCCGGTAGCGGACCATCTCGATCTCGGGGAACTCCTTCAGCGGCTTGGGCTCGGCGGAGATGGGTTTTTCGAAGCGGGGCTCGCGCTGGCGTGGTTTGTCGAAGTCCCGTTCCCTCGTATCGCGCTGTCGCTCCGAACGCTCCGGGCGCTCGCGCTTGTGAGGTTTATCCACCAGCAGCAGCGGTTCGTCGCCCTGCAGCAGTCGCGCTACGGCGGCGGCCACATCCAGCGGGTCGGCGTCGGACTCCTGCTGCACCGCGCTGACGATCTGGTAGTAGAGGTCCAGGTCGTCGCCGGCCAGGGCGTCGCTGATGCGATCCTTGAAGCGCTGCATGCGCTTCTCGTTGATGTCGCCGGCGGAGGGCATCTGCATCCGTTCGATGGGCTGGCGGGTGGCCCGCTCGATAGTGCGCAGCAGGCGCCGCTCCTTGGGCGAGACAAACAGGATCGCATCGCCAGTGCGGCCGGCGCGGCCAGTGCGGCCGATGCGGTGCACGTAGGATTCGGTGTCGTAGGGGATGTCGTAGTTGATGACGTGGCTGATGCGCTCCACGTCGAGGCCGCGGGCGGCCACGTCGGTGGCGACCAGGATGTCGAGGCGGCCTGCCTTGAAACGCTCCACCGTGCGTTCGCGCTGTTTCTGCGGGATGTCGCCGTTGAGCGCCTCGCTGGCGTAGCCGCGTGCCTCCAGCTTCTCTGCCAGCTCCACGGTGGCGATCTTGGTGCGCACGAAGACCAGCATCGCGTCGAAGCTCTCGCACTCCAGGATGCGGGTCAGAGCGTCGAGCTTGTGTAGCCCGCTGACCTGCCAGTAGCGCTGGCGGATGGTCTTGGCGGTGGAGGTCTTGGCGGCGATCTTGATCTCCGTCGGGTCGTTCAGATGGCGCTGCGCCACCTTGCGGATGATCGACGGCATGGTGGCTGAGAAGAGCGCGATCTGGCGTGTCTGTGGGGTCTGTTCGAGGATCCACTCGACGTCGTCGATGAAACCCATGCGCAGCATCTCGTCCGCCTCGTCGAGCACCAGGGCGTCGAGATTGTCGAGCTTGAGGGTGCCGCGGCGGATGTGGTCCATGACCCGGCCGGGGGTGCCGACCACCACCTGTACGCCGCGCCTGAGCTGGCGTAGCTGGTGATCGTAGGGCTGGCCGCCGTAGATCGGCAGTACGTGGAAGCCCTTGATGTGGCGGGCGTAGCTCTGCATCGCCTCGGCCACCTGAATCGCCAGTTCGCGGGTCGGCGCCAGCACCAGGAATTGCGGGGTCTTGCGCGACAGGTCAATGCGTGACAGCAGCGGCAGGGCGAAGGCGGCGGTCTTGCCGGTGCCGGTCTGTGCCTGACCGAGCAGGTCTTTCCCCTCCAGCAGCGGTGGGATGCTCGCCTGCTGGATCGGCGAGGGGGACTCGTAGCCCACGTCGGCCAGGGCCTGCATGATCGGCTCGGAGAGGCCTAGGGAGTCGAAAGGTCTGGGGCTGTCAGTGCTCATCGGCGGGGTCACCTAGGAAAAGTGGGCAGGCGACGGTTTGGAGCCGGGCCAGCGGAAAAACGAGCAACTATAGCATAATTTAGTCGTTGCCTGGCCCGGCGGAATTATTTTGTGGGAATCGGGGTCTTCCTGCCGCCATCGTCGAGACAGACAAAGCTGACCTGGGTGGTGAAGACTGGCTGCTCCGAGCCGGTGTCGAGATCGTCGGCAAAGACCTCCACCCGGTAGCGGCAGGAACTTGTACCGCGCTCCACCTCGGTGGTGTCGAAACGCAGGATGGTGCCCTTGCAGATCGGTTTGTGGAACTCCACCCGGTCCATGCCAATGGTGACAAACTTGCAGCCAGGGTGGTCGAGGGTGGCGGCGATCCAGGCATATTCGTCGACCCACTTCAGCAGGTTGCCGCCGAACAGGTAACCGTAGTGGTTGAGGTGCTCCGGCAGCACCAGCTTGTGGTTCTCCACCGGACTCGGCCTGTTCAGGCTATGTCCGGCTGCATCATCTCCGGCGGTAGCGGGACGGGTGAGTTCTGATGCACCAGGATGCGCCAGCCGTCCGTGCCCTTGCGGTAGGTATTGGTAGCGTAGACCGACTGTTTTTGCGGCTGGCCGGGCACTGCGACCCGTTCTTCGATGAGGTGGATCGCCAGATCGCCGCTCTCGATCCAGCTGAGGTGCTTGACCTCGATGTCGAGTTTCATCCCGTCACCGATGATCGCCTGCCAGGCCTGATGGATGGCGCCGGGGCCGCGCTGGGCTGGCATCATTGGTAGCAGGCAGAGGATCTCCTCCGATGCCTCCCAAACCGCCATCATCGCCTCCAGATCGCCCTCGTCGATGGCGTCGTAGTAGGCGTCTTCCGCATCCTGTGGGGTATCGAATGGTGCTCTCATGGTCTCTCTTTCATAGTAGGTCGGGCGGGGCCGATGATTACATCGGTGGTTTCGCTATTCAAGCGAGTGGTCAGGAAAGTTATGGCGGTTGTTGAGGGGGGGAGTCGTTTAAAGTCTCTGTTTGTCACGCCGATTAGCATGGCTATGGTCATATTACAAAATTGTACAGAGGGGCGATCATGCGACAGGTGGGCATAGGCGCGAAGATCGGCGGCGGTTTCCTGGTCGCTGGTCTGATCCTGGCGGCAAGTGGTCTGGTTGGCTACTGGGTGATCAGCAATCTTTCATCGGCGCTGGCTGAGATCACCGGCCCGGTATGGAGCTCGATGGAGAGTGCCAATGGGGCGATCCGCGGTGTGCAGAAGCAGCTGATTGCAGTGGATCAGATTCTGGCGGGCAGGGACTCGGCACAACGCACGGAGATGGCAGAGGCTGAACGGTTGACCCTGGAGGCGATCGTCCGGCTCAAGACCAGCGGGCGGATTGCACCACAGCAGCTTCAGGCTTTGGATGGTGAAATCGAGGTGTTTGTCCAGGCCCGTGAAGAGCTGATCAGGATCCACAACGCCTTTCAGTCCGCAGAGGCGGCGCTGTCTGCCAATGCAGCTGCATTTCAGCGTCTGCTGGTGGATGTGGAGCGGCTTGCCAGCCAGCAGATGCTGGAGCGGGATCTGAACAGCCGCGGCGAAGAGGAGCTGGGCGAGTTTGAGGAGGGAGATGACGGAGCGCCAGATGAGGGGGAGGGAGATCCCAGAGCGGTGGTGAGTGCAGCGGGAGAGGCGCGCCTGGCAGTGCTCTCGCAACTCGACCTCTATCGTCGATTCAAACAGAACAGCCCACCGCAGGATCTGGATCGGCAACTCGGTGTGATCGGTGAGGATCTGCTCTATGCGCTGGAGCAGATCAGCGAGGACCAGCTCTTCAGCCAACCGATCAGGAGCGGTGAGAACGTTGGGAAGAGTCACAGCCAGTTGTTGATGGCGCAGCTGCAGGAACACCGGGAGCTACTCTCTGCCTCAATTGAACGGTATGCGGTACGTCGCCAGGCCCACCGCGACTATACCCAGGTGGCAGAACATTTGATGCAGACGGTGGAGCAGATGACCGCCGACAACCGTGCCCAGGTGGAAGTGGAGACGGGTGAGTTGCAGAGGCTGGTCGCCACCGGCGCAAACAGCATAATCATCGCCATCCTGCTGGGTCTGCTGGTGGCGGTGCTGGCCTTTATGCTCACCCTGCGGGCGATTGTCAGGCCGATCCGGGAGGTGCGGGACCAGCTCGGCAGTCTCTCTCAGGGTGGGGGCGGTCTGAATGTCACCCTGAGCGTCAAAGGCAGTGATGAGACGGCCCAGCTGGCTCAGGGATTCAACGCCTTTACCAGCAAGCTGCGCGATATGATCGCCGGGGTGCAGGAGTCGGTGAACCGCCTGGTTAGTACCACCGACGATATTTCCCGGATCGCCGACAAGGCAGGCGAGGCGGTCCGCTACCAGCAACAGGAGGTGGCATCGGTGACCAATGCTGTGGCCGAATTGACGGGCAGTCTGCAGGAGGTGACGGCTAATACCTTCCAGGCCGCTGAGCGTGCTGGTCTGGCCGATAAGGAGACCAGCCAGGGGCGGGCTCTGGTGCAACAGACCCTGTTGTTGATCCAGGTGGTAGCGACAGAGGTGGAGCAGGCGACCCGGGTGGTCAATGAACTGGGTGAAAAGAGCGAGTCGATTGGTGGGGTGCTTGATGTGATTCGCGGCATCTCGGAGCAAACTAACCTGCTGGCGCTGAATGCGGCGATCGAAGCAGCGCGCGCCGGTGAGCAGGGTCGGGGATTCGCTGTGGTCGCCGACGAGGTGCGTGGCCTGGCGGCCCGTACCAATGACTCGATCAGCGAGATCCAGGTGATGATCGATCAGCTGCAGCAGGGTACCAGCCAGGCGATCAAGGTTATGACCCAGGCCCGCAGTCAGACCCAGGCCTGCGTTGAACCGGCGAATCAGGCCGATACTCGGCTGGATCAGATCGCCGGCATGGTGCGCTCGATCACTGAACTCAACCGCGGTATCGCCAATGCTGCAGAGGCCCAGCATCTTACGGTGGTCGGAGTGGAGAAGAATCTGGCGGGCATCAACGAGGTGGCTGCCAACACTTCATCCAGTGCAGTGGAGTTGACCACCTCAACCCAAGTATTGAGCCAGCTTGCCGACGAGTTGCAGGCGCTGGTGGGTGAGTTCCGAGTATAGTTTGCGGCTATGAGATTCTATTTCGCCTACGGCTCAAATATGTCGTTGCGGCGGATGACTGCCCGGATCCCCGATGCGCACTCTTTGGGGATTGCATGTCTGCCAAAACACAGCCTCAAATTCCACAAGAGTGGTCGGGACGGCTCCGGCAAGTGCGACGCCTATCATACTGGGGTGGCGTGCGATTATATCCTGGGCCATCTCTATCAAATCAGCCGCGAGGCGGGGCAGACCCTCGATCTGTATGAAGGGCGAGGCAACGGGTATGAGCGGAAATCAGTAAGACTCATCGTTCCGGGAGCTGGTGAGTTGGAGGCCTTCACCTACTACGCAACGCAGATCGATGCAGGACTAGCACCCTTTGACTGGTATAAACACCATGTGGTGATTGGTGCTGAAGAGGCGGGGCTGAGTGAGGATTATCGGCGTGAGATTGCTGTGCTGGCATCTGTGCCTGATCCGGATCTGGAACGCCACCGGCGGGAGATGGCGATCTACGCAGGGTAGCGTGCCTGCCTGGACCGCCGCAAGGTTTCAGCACTGCTCCCAGGCGAGTCCGTGAAAACGCCAGCCGCCGACCGAGCTGCGGTGATGGTGCTCGTCGAGCTCCCCCTCGAACCCCTCCTCGATATGGAACACGCGGCTGAAGCCGCTCTCCAGCAGCGTCTTGCCCGCTTCCAGAGAGCGCTTGCCGCTGCGGCAGATGAGGATCACCGGTGCGCAGCCGTCGTCGATGGTGCAGACGCTGCCACCCAGCAGCAGCTTGCGGATGTCGGTGACGAAGTGGGGGTTCTCAGTCCAGTCCGGCTCGTCGATCCAGGGTACATGGACCGCGCCGACGGGGTGGCCGACAAATAGAAACTCCATGCTGGAGCGGATGTCGACCAGCACAGTGCGGGGGTCGTCCTGAATCATCTGCCAGGCTTGTTGAGGGGTGAGGCCGTGTGGGGTATCGCCGGTCACTAGGGGTTCCTCCTGCTGTTTCTGCAGATGCTAGATGGTTATCACATAAATACAACTCCAGTTCACTGGCAGCGAAGCTCTGCCTGAGCATTGCAGGCAAAAACCTTTATCAAGTTATCTGCGGATTGGCCCTGTCCTTCCCAATTTCACACTGTTTTTCAGTGGCTTCTATTCGCCATGAATTAAAGTGACAAGGCCTCCAGCCGCTCTCTACATCTGTATCAGGCCGATTGGCGGCCTGTTTTGCATAAACCGCCAATCACGGGGTGGGTAGGTATGAAACAACGAGTTGGCTGGGTCTTTCTCATCCTGGTCTCTTTGCTGTTGGGGGCATCTATGGCCCCTGCAGCGGCCAAACAGAAGCCGGGGGAGCAGGCAGATGTACGCATTCTCATCGATATCTCCGGCAGCATGAAGCAGAACGATCCGCACAATCTGCGCCGTTCGGCGCTGCGTATGCTGGTCGGGCTGTTGCCGAAAGAGACCCGTGCCGGTGTTTGGACCTTTGGCCAGTACGTCAATATGCAGATCCCTCTTGGTCAGGCCGATAAAGCCTGGAAGCGGCAGGCCCGCGCAGAGTCGAAAAAGATTGCCTCGCCCGGGCAGCGCACCAATATCGAAGAGGCCTTGCACCGGGCTACGGAAGACTGGAGTGGTCCGCCGACTCTGTTTCGACGCAATCTGATCCTGCTCACCGACGGCATGGTTGATATCTCCCGTGACAGTGCGAAAAACCACGCTTCCCGCGAGCGGATCCTGCAAAAAATCGTACCCAGACTACAGCAGCTGAAGGCCAGCATTCACACCATTGCCCTGTCGAAAAACGCCGACCATGAGCTGATGCAGGCGCTGGCCCAGTCCACCGGGGGATGGTATGAGCAGGTGGACAATGCAGAGCAGCTGAAGAAGGTCTTTCTGCGTATGTTTGAGAAGGTTGGCAAGCCGGATACGGTACCGTTCAAAGACAATAAATTCTCCATCGACGACTCCATTACCGAAGCCACTGTGCTGGTATTTCGTAAACCGGACGCCAAACCAACCCAGGTGATCCCCCCCTCCGGCAAGGCCTTTGGTGCCAGCAATCTGCCCGACTCGGTCAGCTGGCACCAGGATGAGGGCTACGACATGTTCACCATCACTAATCCCGAGGGTGGGGAATGGCGTGTGCGTGCCGAGGTCGATCCCGACAACCGGGTGATGGTGGTGACCGACCTGAAGATGCAATCGAACGAGCTGCCGAATCGACTGGTGCAGGGGGTGACCCTGCCGCTGGAGGTCAGCTTCACCGACCATGGTCGTCTAATCAAGAAACAGTCTTTCCTGAAGGTAGTCAACATCAGCGCCATGCAGCGCGATGAAGAGCGTGAACATGAGCCGCGCCCACTGTTGGATGATGGCGCAGGAGCAGATAAAACCGCTGCAGATGGCTACTTCTCCCTTGCCTATGGTGGTGAGGATCTGCAGCCAGGGATGGGGGAACTACTTCTGAACGCCAAAGGACGCACCTTCGTGCGTGAAAAACGGATCAGCTATGAGGTGGTGTCACCGCTCGATATCAAAGTCACCAAAGGCGCCGCGCAGGGTGAGATGGAGCTACAGATCCTTCCTGATAAACGGCTGCTCAGGCCGGACGGGGTAGAGATCGAGGCCTGGCTGGAGTCCTCGGAGGGGGAACAACTTCCGCTTGCGCTGACAGATGCCGGTGAGGGGGTTCGCTCAGGCAGTTTCAACATTATGAGTTTCAGCGGCCCCCATAAATTGATGATTAAGCTGAAGGGGCAAACAGTTGCGGGGCATCCAGTGGACTACTTCGATGGGCCGATGGAGTTAGAGGGCATCAAGCCTCCGCCGGCAGAATCCAAGCCCGAACCGGAACCTGAGTTAGAACCCATATCCAACCCTGCTCCGGCGCAGATGGAGCAACTAGTTGATGAGCCCGAGCCCGAGCCCGAGCCGGTAGAACCAACAGAGCCCAGTCATGAGCCGGCCCCGCAGACCCAGGCAGAGCCAGTGGCGGAAGAAGCGGAGGAAGAGGAGGAGACCGACTGGATCTCAAGCTCAATCTGGCTCGCTGTCATTAATCTGCTGGTTCTGGCACTGGGCGGAGGGGCCTTCTGGTGGGTGCGACGTAACAGGCAGGATGAGGTGACGCTGGTTGATGAAGGAGCGGCCGGCGTCTTGCAAGAGTAGGATTCAGGGAGAAATACCTAATGATCGAGTTAAGCGGCCTGACCGTACTCATCCTGGGAGAGGTGCTGCTGGCGCTGTTGATTCTGAGTGGGGTGCTGATCACCCTCACAATCCTCAGGCGAAGTCGAATCCGCAAGGCCGTACAGGCACTGGTCGCCAAGGTCACATCTAGCAAGGAACCGCGCCAGAAGCGCCTGCGGGAATTACTTGGCGGCAGCTATCAATATCAGGGCGAGGCGCTGGATCAGACGGTACACGACCTGAGCCGGTATGAGATGCAGCTCTATCAAAATCTGATCAATGGCTACCTGAAGCAAGACAACATAGTGCTTGAACAGATCGATGTGGATGTAGAGAACCTGGTGCTGGGCTACCAGCAACTCAAGCTGCCGAAAAACTTAGTGGCGGGACAAGAGGGCACGGCTGAGGGTGGCGACTCATTTGACGAAAATGCAGAGATCCATCGTCTGAAAGAGGAAAATGAACGTCTTTCGGCAGAGCTGCGTGTCACCATGGATACCATGGGAAAGATGCTTAGTGAATACTCATCGATGTTTTCCGGTGGGGCTGACAATGCGGTGGACAAGCAGCAGTTGATGAACATGTTCCAGGGGGAGCCGGCGGAGGGCGAGCCGATGGATGAGGCGCCTGCAGCAGGTAGTGAAACTGTTGAAGTCGAAGCGGTAGAGGCTGAGTTGCAGGATGAGGAGCTGGCCGTGGAGATTGTCGAACCCGAACTTGAGTCTGAACCTGAGCCTACTGATTTGCCTGTTGGTGATGACGGGCCTGTCGAATCGGTTGAGGCAGTCGAGATCGATGTGGCACTGGAGGAGGCGGGCATAGGAGAGGAGGAGAACGCCGCCTCCATGGTGGGGGAGATGGGCCATGTCGATATCGAAATCCCGGATGTAGGAGAGACGCTCGAAGATGAGGTGTTTGAAGCCGGCTCACTGGAGGATGAGTGGGCCAAGATGCTGGAGGACGAGGCCAACACGGCCAACGTTGCTGATCTGGATATCCCGATCGAGGATGAAAAGCCCAAACAGTAGTGGCTCGGCGGCGGCTCTCAGCTAGCCGCTCCGCCAATCCTGGCGGAACGCTGCTGCAGCCGCACGCTATCTCTTAGCGCTGCCAAGCCTTGCCAACACCGGCCGCCCGGCCTTTGCCATAGCCCTTCCCTTTTCCTGCGATGCTGCCTTTGCCGATTGCGATACCGCGACCGGAAACAGTGCCTGAGCCCTTTTTATGACGGATAGTGCCATTCTGGTCGCGATAGACGACCACACCTTTACCACTGGCGGTGCCGGTGCCTTTGAATACACCTGAACCCTGTGCGGCACCATAGCCTTTGACCCAGCCTCGGCCTTGAACTTCACCCGCCGTCGCGGTGGTAGTGATCGATAGAGCGGTTAACAGGCTGATGAGAGCGAGTTTTGCAGTCTTCATGTTCATGGTCTTTCCTTTCTGAAATCTGATCTGTTGATTGGGATGGCCGTTTCCGGCCCTCTCAACCTAAACAACGCAGCATTGCTGGATCGGTTGACATCAGATTTGTGGTAAATGAACAGGATTCGCTTAGATGGGGCAGACCAGTTGCCCCAGCTTCTCAGTCAGTTTCATGTTTTCGGAGTAGTCCACCGGCACATCGACCACCACCAGCGTATCGTCGGCAAACGCTTGCTGCAGGGTTGGCAGCAGTGTCTCTGCACTCTCCACCCGATAACCCTTGGCGCCGAACGATTCGGCGTATTTGACGAAGTCGGGATTGTTGAAGCTGATGTGGCTGGTGCGCCCAAAGTGGCGCTGTTGGTGCCATTTGATCAGCCCATACTCATTGTCGTGCCAGATCATGATGACGATGGCGATCAGGTGGCGTAGCGCAGTCTCGATCTCCTGAGAGTTCATCATAAAGCCGGCGTCGCCGGTAATCGTCAGCACCCGCCGTTCCGGATGGACCATCTTGGCGGCGATGGCGCCGGGGACACCTATGCCCATGGAGGCAAAGCCGTTGGAGATGATACAGCGGTTGGGGCGCTCGGCGCGGAACAGCCGTGCCACCCACATTTTGTGTGCGCCAACGTCGGAGATCAGAACATCGTCAGCATCCAGCGCCTGTCGGGTATCGTAGAGGATGCGCTGGGGTTTGAGCGGGAAGCTCTCATCGTCGGCAAAGGCGTCCAGCTCGTTGATGATCATCTGCCGTAGCGTGCCGCTCTGTGGTGATGTCTGGGGCGTCGCCAGTGCGCCGATCCGCTGCAGTGATTCGCCAATATCGCCGATCACCCCAGCCTCGAGGATGTAGTGGGCATCCACCTCGGCGGCGCTCTGGTCGATATGGATCAGCTGCTTGTCCGCGTTGGGGTGCCATAGGTGAGGGTGGTACTCCACCATGTCGAAACCGATACAGATCACCAGATCGGCGCGGGCAAAGCCGCAGGCCACATAGTCGTTGGCTTGCAGACCGACGGTGCCGAGGCTGAGCGGGTGGGAGAAGGGGATCACCCCCTTGGCCATGAAGGTCTGCGCCACCGGGATCTTGAGGGTCTCGGCAAACGCCACCAGGGCAGCGCTGGCGCCGGCCCTGATCACCCCGTTGCCGGCCAGGATGATCGGTGCCTTTGCGGCTGAGATGAGGGTTGCGGCCTGTTCGATCTTTGCCTGAGGCGGCGATGGGGGCATTGGCGCCTGTACCTTGAACGGCTTGAGCGGTGCCACCATCTCGCTGCCGGCGATGTTCTCCGGGAAGCTGATGAAGGCGCCGCCGGGTTTCTCCGCCTGGGCCTCCTTGAACGCCTTGCGCACCAGCTCCGGGATGATCTCCGGCTCCTTGATTTCACTGCTATATTTGGAGATCGGGGCAAACAGATTAACCAGGTCGAGCAACTGATGGCTCTCCTTGTGCATCCGGGTGGTGGCTCCCTGGCCGGCGATGGCGACGATAGGCGCCCGATCCATATTGGCGTCGGCAAAGCCGGTGATCAGGTTGGTCGCTCCCGGTCCGAGGGTTGCCAGACAGACCCCGGCGCGGCCGGTCAGGCGGCCATAGACATCGGCCATGAAGGCGGCGCCCTGTTCGTGGCGCACCGTGATGAACTTGATGTGGCTCTCCAACAGCGCATCCATCAGATCCAGATTCTCTTCGCCGGGGATGCCGAAGATCATCTCGACCCCCTCATTCTCCAGGCATTCAACCAGTAGTTGTGCGGCGCTCGGCATAGTGACTCCTGCGTTTTGGTTTTTTCCGTTGCAATGGTGAGTCGAGGCATTAAGGGGAAAGCGATGACGGCTGACTTCGTCTATTGGCTGTTTACCGGCATGGGATGGCTGGCGGGGCTGGTGTTTCTGCTACTTGGTATGATGTTCGTACGTGACCTGACCCAGACCCACAGCAGCGTGCGGCGCAACTTTCCGCTGGTTGGGCGGATGCGCTACTTTTTGGAAGGCCAGGGGGAGTTCTTTCGCCAATACTTCTTTGCCCACGACCGCCAGGAGCTGCCGTTCAACCGTGCCACCCGCAGTTGGGTCTACCGCAAGGCGAAGGGGCTGCCTGGCACCATCGGCTTTGGCTCGACCAACGACCTGCGTGAGCCAGGCTCGATCATCTTCGTCAACTCCCCCTACGCGATCCTCGAATCGGATCTGCACTGCGCCCCGGCGCTGGTGATTGGTCCCCAGTGTCGCCACCCCTTTGTCGTGCAGCATATCGTCAATATCTCCGGGATGGGCTTTGGCGCCCTCTCCAGCCGGGCGGTGGAGGCGCTCTCGATCGGTGCAGCAGAGGCCGGGGTCTGGCTGAACACCGGTGAGGGGGGGCTCTCCCCCTACCATCTGAAAGGCGGCTGTGACCTAATCTTTCAGATCGGTACCGCCAAGTTCGGTGTGCGCGACGCTCAAGGGCAGCTCGATGAGGCGCGTCTGCAGGAGCTGGCGGAGCTGCCGCAGGTGCGGGCCTTCGAGCTGAAACTCTCCCAGGGCGCTAAGCCGGGCAAGGGCGGGATACTGCCGGGCAGCAAGGTGACCGCTGAGATCGCGGCGATTCGTGGCATCCCCGAGGGAGAGGATGCGATCAGCCCAAATCGCCACCAGGAGATCAGTAACCCGGATGAGCTGCTGGATGTGATCGAGCGGGTGCGCCGCATCACCGGCAAGCCGGTGGGGATGAAGACGGTGATCGGCAGTGAGATCTATCCGCAGCAGCTGGTGGCGGCGATCCTGCGCCGCGGTGCGGTGAGCGCGCCGGACTTTATCACCCTCGATGGCGGTGAGGGCGGTTCAGGCGCCGCGCCCCAGGCGCTGGCCGACCACGTCGGCTTGTCGCTGAGCGAGTCCCTGCCGCTGCTGGTGGATGTGCTCTATCAGGCCGGTCTGCAGGCGCGGATCCGGGTCATCGCCTCGGGCAAGTTGGTGACCTCGGACCGGGCCGCCTGGGCGCTCTGTGCCGGTGCCAATTTTGTCGTCAGTGCGCGGGGGTTTCTGTTCTCACTGGGCTGCATCCAGTCGCTGCAGTGTCATCAGAATAGCTGTCCCACCGGCATCACCACCCAGAACCCACGGCTGCAGAAGGGGCTGGTGGTGGCGGAGAAGGCGAAACGGGTCGCCAGCTACGCCACCCAGATCAACCAGGAGCTCGATATGCTGGCCCACTCCTGTGGCCTCAGCTGTGCCCATGAGTTCCAGCGCAACCATGTGCGGATCGTGCAGACTGCTGGCCACAGCATCCCGCTCGACCAGCTCTACCCCTACCCGCAGCCCGATCCTGAACGATTTATTGAGCTGGCTAGTAAATAGATAGCTCTGCAGGGGCGGCTTTAGTCGCGACATCTGACTGATTCTGAGGCTGTCTAGTTTCTATCTTTCGATTTGATTTTGGACAGTGCCACTTCGGCCAGGCTCACCTACAATGCCTGAATCCAGTTCAACCCGGCAGTCTCAATGGCAGTGAAAAAAGATCGTCTTTTATGGTTGTCTGTAGGGGTACTGCTGACCGCGCTGGTCGCAGTGGTGGTCTACAAAGTTTGGCCGATCCTCTACCCTAAGGCTCAGTTCTCTGCGCCGCTCGATCCCGGCTGTGATCTGCGCGCCGGTCCCTGTGTATCCTCCCTGCCTGGCGGCGGTAGCATCAGCTTCGTTATCGAACCCCGTGAGATCCCGCTGGTGCGGCCGCTGCAGCTGCAGGTGATGCTGCAGGGCATCGAGGCGGAGCGGGTCGAGGTTGATTTCAAAGGGGTCGATATGAACATGGGGTTCAACCGTCCGCAGCTCAGTCGGGTGGCGGATGGGCGCTATAGCGGTAAGGGCATACTGCCGGTTTGTGTGCGGGATGCGATGGAGTGGGAGGCCACCGTGCTGGTGACCACCGACGACGGCCTGCTGGCAGCACCCTACCGTTTTATCACAGTCAAACCGGGGCAAATCTTCTAAGATAGAGGCTTCTTAGTCAGATTGCCCCCCAAAATCCACATTATGGTAAGAGATCCGGCTTAAAAGCCCCCGCGACCGGGAGGGAAGGGTGCAAACCCGCTGTCCCATTCATCAGGCCAAAAACGATTGCGCGTGATTTGGCAGTCGATTACGCCTTTGCTGCAGAGTGTTCTTCGCCACTCGTATTTTATGAAGTGCTTTTCACTTGCCTTGGAACGCGGTTTGAAGTGCACGGTTCTGACCGGTGAGTACTCCGACTCGCCAAACCCGGTGCCAGGTGCGGTTTCAAGCGTGTCTGCCCCCCGTCTACGAAGCGCGCGGCGCTTCTCCTGTCGGCGGGGATAGTTGTCATATGGAATGTCAGGCTTTTTGCCCTTGAACACGGCAACTGCAATGACGCCCATCGCCGTGCGGTCGCCCCAGGCATCAGCATATGAGTCGTCGATGCTGGTGAAATAGAATCGATTGACCCGTTTTTTACTGGTGCGCCAGCCCTCATACTCTGCCTGTTGATAGGGGCCAAGAACGTACATGCGTTCGTGGGGTTTCAGGTTGGATTTTTCCCCGGAGATGATGTTCCTGCCGTCGACCGTAATAACGAGTCCGATGCGTTCATCACTATTGTTGGTGATACGGATAGTGTAATTTTTTCCCTTTCGGGCTTCCAGGTAGGCGCGATGTGTCTTACCGTCGCCATCAATTTCATATTTAGGGAACTCCTGGCCATAATCGGAGACGATCTCAACATCGATCTTGTCATCCTGCCAGACTGGTCGTGCTTCAACAGCAAACGCAAACAGAAAACCAGCCGTTGCGAGCAGTGCTCCACTCAGTTTTTTCATCACTGTCTCCCATTGTCTTATTAAGTTAGTCAGGTTGAGATAGCTCATCTTCTGTTTACAGACTAAGGGGGTTTAACTGAATGAAAGCTGAATGCAGGCATGTCGATTTCTGGGGCTGGCACGGGCGCAGGGTGGCCGGGACACTATAGGCTGTCGCGTTGGCGAGTCGATTTTTGGGGCTGGGATGTCCCAAAATCTTTTACGGGGTAGCGACACGCTCGCTCTGTTGCGAGTCAGCATCATGCTGCAGCTTTTTCAGGCCCTGGGAGGTTTTCTCCTGCTGTGCCTGTTCGTTACGGGTGACATACTGCGGTTGCAGGGCATCCAGCATGGCGCGGATGACATAGAGAATAGTCTTGGAGGCGAAACCGGCGGCGAAGGCAACCAGGGCGGTGGTGGCCCCGGTCTCCAGCTTCATAGAGTAGACGGCGATGACCGCAATCATGGGCGCTGAGAGTACCTGCATGATCTCGAATACCAGCTTGTTCCGAACCTGTAGGCAGTGTTCGTCTTCCAGGCGCTTTGCATCGGACTGCAGTTTGCTGGTGTCGGTCTGCTGCAGTTGACTCAATATTCGACTCAGTCTTTGTGCCGCCTCCTGCAACGGCTGCAGGCCTGCAGCACTGCTGTTTTCCGCCACTCTGTCCGCCAGTTGCGCGGTTTTCTGTATCCCCTTGCTGTGACGGATCTCAAGTCCGGAAGCCAGATTCGCCAACTCTTCTGCCTCCTGCTGCAGCGAATCGGGTTCGAGTCTCCCAGCCGCATTGAGCATCGCAGTGTAGTGGTTTGTGGCGTCCACCAACTTCGAGGCAAGCGGATGCTTATTGATGATCGCTGTCACCTCCTGCTCCACCCACCAGGCGTTGTGCTGGATCTCCGGCACCCGCCGGGTCATGCTCACGGCCCCTCCGATGAGGGCGAAAATCAGCACATAGAGGGGGACCACGATACCGCTTTCGATCTGTGTCCAGCTTGACTCCATCGTGGGTTGGAGGCCAGGCGGCGGATTGCACTGCTCGAACTGATCCTGACACTGCCTCAGCTTTTGCTCTCTTGCAGGCTGTTCGGTAATTCCCTGGGCCACCTCTCTGCATGCCTCTCGCTCCGCCATACACTCTTTATTGAGGGCGAAATTGAGGGCGAAGTTTTGGCAACCAGTGTCGTTCTCGACACAGGCACTGGCGGCCTCCTCTGAGAGTGTTGTGTCCTGTACCGGCACGCCCGGCATCGGGGTCATAAAACCGCCGATGTTCAGGATCCATTGACAGTTAAGGCTTCCGGCATTTGGCTCTTTCTGGCACTGAACCACCGGTAGCACCTGCTCCTTGTTCCCGTCTGTCGGGGCAAGCGAACAGCCCTCTGTCATGCTGATAATCCTTGCGCCTGGCCGGCCTTCTGCCAACTTATGTGGTGCCACGAAGGGCCAGATGCTCATCACCAGGGCCAGCATGGTGAACAGGTAACAGAAACGGATCATCCAGGGGAGCCGTTGCTTGTCCGGCTCGCCGGTAAACAGGATCAGAAAAAGATAGAGGGTGGTAGCAGCGGTGATGCTGGCGATGAATGAGTAGGCGGACTCAAGCCAAGCATAGAAGGGGTCGTGCGTTACGAGTCCGAAGGAAGCCAGATAGCACCCCCAGAGGAAGAGGGTGACAAAAAACCAGCCATCTACAGCTTTGGCACCGATATGGAACAACCAGCCAAAGCGGCTGTGGTTGATTTGAACTCACTTGTTCTCCACCGGCCTGCCTCCCCTCGCACGATTTTTATTCCACATTCCTCTGGAAACATAGCAGCGACTGATGAGATTTCAGCAGGGTGCTGTGTGCCGGTGGGGAAGCTGGGCATTCTTAGGCCATGTTGAGAGTTGATGCTGGCTAGCCAGCACCCGGAGCTGGTGCCCGGGTGCTGCTTCGGCCGGTCAGGTCGGCACTGGAGTGCCAGCTCAGAGGGTGCGGATCTTCTCCGCCTGTGTTTCTAGATCAGCCAATGCTCTGCGCGCCACCTCGAGTTTATCCCGCTCCTTCTGCACCACCGCCTCCGGTGCCTTGTCGACAAAGTTGGGGTTGGCGAGCTTCTTGTCGGTGCGCTCCAGCTCAGCCTGGAGCTTGCCCATCTCCTTCTCCAAGCGCGCCAGCTCCGCATCCTTGTCGATCAGGCCGGCCAGTGGGATCAGCACCTGCATCTCGCCGACCAAGGCGGTGGCAGACTCGGGGCCGGCATTGCCCTCATCCAACCGGATGATCGACTCAGTCCTGGCCAGAAAATCGAGGTAGGGGCGGGCCGCCTCGGCCCAGGCTGCATCCTGCTTGCTGGCATTGGCCAGTAGCACCGGCACCTTTTTCGAGGGGGCGATGTCCATCTCGCCCTTGATCTTGCGGATGCCGAGGATGAACTGCATCACCCACTCCATCTGCTGCTCCGCCTCAGGGTCGACCAGCGCTTGGCGGAAGCTGGGGTAGGGTTGGAGCATGATGGTCTCTCCATCCTTGCCGGTCAGTGGCGCGACCTGCTGCCAGATCTCTTCGGTGATGAAGGGCATGATCGGATGGGCCAGGCGCAGCAGGGCCTCGAGCACCCGCACCAGGGTGCGGCGAGTGCCGCGCTTGGCGGCCTCCGATGCGGTGTCGCTGTTGAGCACCGGCTTGGTCAGCTCCAGGTACCAGTCGCAGTAGTGGTTCCAGGTGAACTCGTAGATCGCCTGAGCGGCGTGGTCGAAGCGGTAGTTTTCGATCGCCTCGGTGATGCTCTGTTTGGTCTGCTGCAACCGGGAGAGGATCCAGCGATCGGCTACTGAGCGCTCCAGTTCGCCTCCCGATCGTGGTAAAGATTGGCCACAGTCCTCTCCCTCGGTGTTCATCAGCACGTAACGGGAGGCATTCCAAAGCTTGTTGCAGAAGTTGCGATAGCCCTCGATGCGCCCCAGGTCGAACTTGATGTCGCGGCCGGTGGCGGCCAGCGCGGCGAAGGTGAATCTCAAAGCATCAGTGCCGAAGCTGGGGATACCGTCGGGGAACTCCTTGCGAGTCTGTTTTTCGATCTTCTTCGCCAGTTTTGGCTGCATCATGCCACGGGTGCGCTTGGCCACCAGCGCCTCCAGATCGATGCCGTCGATCAGGTCGATCGGATCGAGGACGTTGCCCTTCGACTTGGACATCTTGTCGCCGTGGCTGTCGCGCACCAGGCCGTGCACATAGACCTCGTGGAAGGGGACCTGCCCATCCATGAACTTGAGCCCCATCATGATCATCCGCGCCACCCAGAAGAAGATGATGTCGAAGCCGGTGACCAGCACGTTGGTGGGATAGAACGCCTGCAGGCGCTGAGTATCCTCCGGCCAGCCGAGGGTGGAGAAGGGCCAGAGCGCCGAGCTGAACCAGGTGTCGAGTACGTCCTCATCTTGGCGCAGCGGGTAGTCGGCGTCGAGGCCGTGCTGGTTGCGTACCTCAGCCTCGCTACGGCCAACGTAGACGTTGCCTTCGTCGTCGTACCAGGCGGGGATGCGGTGGCCCCACCAGATCTGGCGGGAGATGCACCAGTCCTGGATGTTGCGCATCCACTCGTAGTAGGTGTTCTTCCAGTTGTCGGGTACGAATTTGATGTCGCCCTTCTCGACGGCCTCGATGGCGGGCTTTGCCAGTGGGCCGACCTTGACGTACCACTGGTCAGTCAAAAAGGGTTCGATCACGGTGCCGGAGCGGTCGCCGCGGGGCACCATCAGCTTGTGGTCGTCGATCCGCTCCAGCAGGCCGCTGGCTTCCAGGTCGGCGACGATCTGTTTGCGCGCCAGGTAGCGGTCCATGCCGATATATTTGGCGGGGATCAGCTCGCCTTCCTCCACCTCATTTTCGCGGATCGCTGCGTCGGTGGTGAAGATGTTGATCAGGCCGCCGTGGGGTTGTTCGCTGATCGCGATCTCGTCGCGGTGGCGCAGCCAGACAGCGTAGTCGTTGAAGTCGTGGGCCGGGGTGATCTTCACGCAGCCGGTGCCGAACTCGGGGTCGACGTGCTCCTCGTCGGCGATGATCGGAATCTTGCGGTCGGTCAGCGGCAGCTCTAGCAGCTCGCCGATCATGTGCTTGTAGCGTTCATCGTTGGGGTTCACTGCCACCGCGCAGTCGCCCAGCATAGTCTCGGGGCGGGTGGTGGCGACGATCAGGTGGCCCTGGCCGTTGGAGAGGGGGTAGCGCATATGCCACATGTGGCCGCTCTCCTCCTCGTTGAGTACCTCCAGGTCGGAGACGGCGGTGTGCAGTTTGGTGTCCCAGTTGACTAAGCGTTTGCCGCGATAGATCAGCCCCTCTTCGTAGAGGCGCACGAAGACTTCTTTGACCGCTTCGGAGAGCCCGTCATCCATGGTGAAGCGTTCATGCTGCCAGTCGAGGGAGGAGCCGAGACGTCGCAGTTGGCGAGTGATGTTGCCGCCGGACTCCTGGCGCCACTCCCAGATACGGTCGATGAAGGCGTCGCGGCCCAGGTCGTGGCGGGTCTTGCCCTGTGCCTCCAGTTGGCGCTCCACTACCATCTGGGTGGCGATGCCGGCGTGGTCGCTGCCGGGCTGCCAGAGGGTTTGGTCCCCCTTCATCCGGTGGAAGCGGATCAGGGTGTCCATGATCGTGTTGTTGAAACCGTGCCCCATATGCAGGCTGCCGGTGACGTTGGGCGGCGGGATCATGATGCAGTAGGCGCTGTCGCCTTCGGCTGCGGGGGCGAAGTAACCGCGCTCTTCCCAGGTCTGGTACCAGCGTTGTTCTATGGCGTGGGGGTCGTAGGTCTTGTCCATGGTGTGTATCAGATGGTTCGGCCAAAAAAGGCGGCTATTATAGCCCCATGAGTTGTGGGAGGGGGGAGAGTAATCTTTATCCGAGATAATGGGTGTCAGATGGATTTGGTTTTCTCTTTGAAAAAGAGCTTGGCTGTTCCGGGGCGTCGTCTGGGTTTGTCACTGCTGGCGTTGCAGCTCGCGTTGCTGAGCGGGATTGATTCGACGGTTGCAACGGGTCTGCTTCTGGTCCATCTTGGTTTTTTTCTGCTTTGGCAGCCGCTGTTGCGCCGCGATGTGGATTGGCAACTGCGGGATCTGCTCTATCTGCTACCCATTCTGATCTGTTTTGTTACACCAGCCCGACCTTTCGCGGCAGAGCTGTGGTTGTTGTTGCTAATTGGCCTGGTCAGTGGGCGGGTGTTTTCCAGCCGCAGTGAGCGCCTGTTGCTGTCGGCTGCGCTGGTTGTGTTGCTTGTCGATCTGCTGTTGGTGTTGCTGCCACTGACACTGTTTCCCGCAAATTTTTCAGCTGCTGAGTACCGCCTCTTTATCTTTCTGGGCTTCATTCCGATTGTCTGGATGGTGTTGTCGCCATCGTGGGGTGGGGACAGTGCTGGACGTACCGACTTTTTCCACTCCATGCTGTTTGTTTTGCTGGTGTTGGCGCTGGGGATGGGAGCGGCGATGGTTCATCTACTCAGCGGCATCGAATATCACTTTGGGCTGGCTGGCGCGATGCTCGGTATCGGTTTGCTGATGTTTGCGCTTAGCTTCTTCTTGCGCTCGGGTGAGGGTCTCTCCCAGCTCTGGGAGAGCTATATCTTCAATCTTGGAACCCCGTTTGAGTTGTGGCTCTCCAATCTGGCCAATATCGCCTCCCGCCCCAATATCGATCCTGAAACCCTGCTCACTGCGGGGGCTGAAGAGGCATTGAAACTCGGTTGGGTGGAGGGTGTGAAAGTCACCCGGGAAAACGGTGATCAGATGGTTGGCAGGGCCACTGATTTTGTTTCAATGGTGGGCGAGCAGGATATTGCCATCCACTTCTTTTTCCATCAGGAAGTCGGACCAGGCCTGCGCTACCATACCCGGCTGTTGCAGAAGGCCCTGATGTTTTTCTATCTGGCCCACTCGCGGGAGAAACGGCTCTCTGAACAGGCGCATCTGCGCGCCATCTACGAGACTGGTGCACGTCTGACCCACGACATGAAGAATATTCTGCAGGCGATGAATACTGTTGCTGCCTTGGCCGAAGAGGCGCGCCATGACTGTGATGGTGAGGCGCTGGCTGTGGTCTCGCGTCAGCTGAAAGCACTTGGAAAAAGACTACATACGACACTGGATAAGCTGCGGGCACCTTTGGTTCAGCAAGAAGATTGGGTGGAGATCCAGAGTTGGTGGGAGCGTTTACAGCTGCTCTATACTGGCCGTGACGCCGAATTTTCTGCGCATCTGGAAGTGAGGCGCAAGGTGCCCGCCACGGTGTTGACCTCGATCAGCGAGAATCTGCTGGAGAACGCCCGGCTCAAGCGGCTCACTGAGCCGCAGCTGATGATCCGCATGGAGCTGCACAATACCCGTGACGAGGGGTTTCTGCTCAGAGTCTGTGACAGCGGTGCCGCAGTGCCCGAGGCGGTGGTTGCAAGCCTGTTTAACGGGCCGGTCGCCTCGGACAATGGTTTGGGGGTGGGGCTCTACCAGTCCGCCCGGATCGCCCAGGTCCACGGTTTCAAGCTGGAGTTGGCGGAGAATCGCAACGGACGGGTCTGTTTTACCCTGAAGGGAGCGGCTGAGAAGGGGGAGGCCGGCGGAGATTAGCCCGACCTATAGATGTGCTGATCTTCCAGACAACGCAAAGCCCGGAGATTCCCGGGCTTTGCGTCTACAACAGGGGATCAAAGGGTGATGAAGACATCGAGCCTCTGGTTTTTGTCATAGCTGCTACCGGAGCCGCCGTAGCGGGCCATATCACCGGAGGTGGCGTTGCCATCGTCCAGCTCATCATCCATGCGCTGTGCGATGTCGCCGGGTAGGCTACGCATCAGGATCTTCAGTTCGTTGCGGCCATTTGCCCAGTTACCGGTGGAGATGGCGTCGATCAGGCCCCCGTAGGGATGTTGGCGGCGCAGGGCCTTGCCCTGGGCGCTGACATCACCACCGATCATGCCGGCCAGCATTAGATGCTGCCAGACCAAGCAGGACTCTTCGGTGTTTCTGTCGCACCAGCCACCGCTCACAGTACCATCGCCATTGCCATTTCTTACGGTCACGCCAGTGGGTGCCTGAAAACTGGTGGTCGCCTTGTTGAAATCGCCGGGCAGAGCCTTGTAGCGATCCTGAAAGGCGTAGACCGCTGCCCGGTAGGAGTCGATCTGCTGCACGAAGTTTTTGTATTTGGCGTTCTGAATCATCTCCTGACCCTTCAGGATGCCGCCGATCAGCAGGCCGATGATGACCAGGACGATGGATATCTCCACCAGGGTAAAGCCGTTCTGTTTTTTCATTTTCTTGGACCTCTCGATTGGTAGTAGTCAAGTGTGTTCTTGCAGGCTGCGTGCCAGATGGTCGAGTAGGCGAAATTGGTCATAAAAAAGCTTGAAAACGGGTTTGCGCGGGAGATGTCACGGAGTTATCTCTTCGGGTTGCCAACGTAGTGTTGAAATATCGACAATAGGCTGTGCGTTCCTCAACAGCTGTTGAGGCTTCAACGTCCGGGATCAGCTCAGGGCAGCTGCCCGGCAGTGACTAGGCGGTGGTAGAGCACTTGAGGCGAGATCCAGAGCAGCAGGTCGTCGAAGCGCTCTGAACTGGTCAGGTCGGCGTAACCGCGAGAGCAGAACTGGCGGTCGCTGTTGTCGATGTTCTCGCGCTCATGACGACCGGGGGAGCGGGTGCCGTTCTTGCCGATGGAGAAGATCACAAACGGCGCGGTGCTGCTGATCACGCTGCCGGCGGGACAGTTGACCGCCTGACAGATCTGCAGATCGGGATTGAGAAACTGCATCTGCACCGCCCGCATGTCGCCGGGGGTGGTGAAGTCCGCACTTGATGCTCCCCCTACATTGCTCTGGGTGACGCTGTAGCGCAGGGGAGAGTTCCATTGATCCAGCAGCAGACCGTTGCTGTCGACTGCGCCGGAGAGCCCGAGGGTTCTGACCGGTACATAGCCGTGGGGTTGGCTGCAGTTGCCGCCGCCGACTGGGGCCTGCTGTCCATTGCTGCCGAGGGTTGCCGGACAGGGCAGGTAGCCGTTGGCCATGGCAAAACCCACCAGCGCGTCACGCACCGTGAGCAGCTGGTCTTCGGTCTCGTTGCGCGCCTGGGTTTCGCGTTGCGACATCAGTGAGATCAATGCTCCCCCCATCAGCAGACCGATGATCACCATGCCGAGGGCCAGTTCGATCAGGGTAAAACCGCGTTGCGCTGAGACCTTCATGGCCGCTCTCCTGATTGCTATGGAAGGATGACACGTAGTGTATCGTTGCCACCGGGCGGGCGCAGGTCGAAGCGGCGGTTGCCACTCTGGCCATTCTCCCCTTCAAAATAGTCGCTGAGAGTGGCGGAGGGACGGCGCCCGCTGAGGTCGATGCCGGCGAGCAGCAGCAGCCCCTGTTTGTCGTCTCTTCGGCCGGGCAGGTTGGCCACCTCGAGGCAGTCGACGCCGGGGGAGCAATTGGTCGCGGCGCTGGCGAAATAGCTTAGCCAGTGCCAGTTGTTGGCCTGGAACCAGGGTGGCAAGGAGGCGCCGGCGGCGCAGCCACTGCCCCAGTTGGCCGGCAGCACGCTGTCGATGGGCAGCAGCCCCTCTGTGGTGCCTGGCTGACTGTCGAACAGCGCCAGCCCGGACGGATCAGTAAATGGCACCGCATCAGGAAGGCGGCTGCAACCGGCCACATAGTCGCGCAGGCGTAGCGCGATCTCTGCAGCCACGCGGCGCTCCACCTCCTGCATCAACTCACGGCGGGTGATGGCGATCAGCCGGTCATTGAGGCCGGTGGAGGCTGGACGGGCCTGGGTGAAATCGGCGTCGCTGTCGCGGTTCTCCCCCTCCAGGTGAGCGGAGCGGGCCCGATCGGCATTGCCCATTACCGCGCTACTGCGCTGTTGTTGATCCAGCACCGGCCCGGGGGCGATCACCAGCGCAACGATATCCCCCTGGCCATCCAGCCTCAGAGCGCCCGAGGTGTCGCTGTTGAGCGGGACGCTGGCCAGCTCGGTATAGGCCGGACTGGGCAGATACCAGAGAGTGGCGTTGCTGCTATCGATCAGTTGCGCCACCCCCAGCTCCCGCCAAGGTAGCCAACCAGGGCGCATGGTTCCGCCCGTTTCACTGCGACAGCGGCTGCCGTTGTGGTCTTCAGGGTTAGTGATGCGGCCGTCGCCGTTGTAGTCGGGGCAGGGCAGGGCGCCGGGACGGCTATGCATCACGGCGTAGCCGATTAACGCCTGCTTGGCCTGCTGCAGCTGTTCCAGGTTGGCGTTGGCCCGGTGCAGGCGAAACCGGTCGATGGAGAATTTGCCGACTACCGCCATTGCCAGCGCCATGGTCAGGGAGAAGATCAGCAGCAGGAAGGCCGCGCCCTGTTGGGGTCGGCGCAGGTGGTTCATAGTTGGCTACCTGTAGTTTCGGTGGCATCAATGGTGGGGACGGCTTGTGTCTTGCTGTGTTCCATTGTGGCGGCCGTTGTCTGTTTTGCGTCTGCCTGCGTTGGCAGTGGTTGCGCTGTCGGCAGATCAATCGCTTCCACCACCCGCTGCTGCTGTAACAGCCACACCTGCCCAGGTTTCAATTGCTTAATCGCTGTGCCGTACTGTAACGGGATAGCGCCCTTATCCCGGTCGGCGTGGCGATCCTGCACATCAATGCCATTTGAGAGCCGACTGGTTTTGAGCGTCGAATGGTCGTTTACCCAACTGATATTGCGCTGATGCGGACGGAATACGGTCCCTTTCAGATGAATCGCCGGAGGGGGTTCAACAGCAGCTTCTGTGAATGGCTCCGCGTTGGGCTGTCGCAGCAGGTTGTCGAGTTGATAGCGCTGCTCCGCTGAGGTGAATAGCCGGCCGAAGCCGTTTTGGCGCTCCTCGGCCCAGCTGGCGGCCGGTGTGGCAAGCAGGAGCAGCAGGATTGTCAATCTAGGGCGCCATGCTCTCATCGACGGCTCCAGTTGCTGCTTCAAAGTTGATCGTTAACCACTCCAGATCGCAGGCGGCACGAATATTGATCAGGTCGGTGCGGTTGGTTTTGATGGGCCGATCCCGTTCGGCGCGCTGCAACTGACAGCTGCGTACCAGAAAGAGCCCCGTTACCTGCCGCTGCAATCCCTGCAGGAAGCGGAACAGTTGCTCTTCGTGCAACAGGCCGAGTTGCAGTTTCATGCGACTGCCAAACAGGGGGAGCGACTGGATCAGGTCGCTCGCCGATGGTGGCTGGAAGGGGGCGCGGCTTGCCAGTGAGTAGGTGACCTGTGGGATACCCTGGGCGATGGCGGTCTCACGTATCTGTTCGATCCAGGCCAGCCGCTCTTCCTCGCCGATGACTCCCTGTTGCTGCAGGCTGCTATAGCGCTCCTGGTAGATAGCGGCCAGCTCCAGATTGCGGCGCGCCTCGCGAATCCTGGCCATCGCCTGATGCAGCGCGGTACGGACCTCAGCGGTCTCGCTGTTGATCTCACTGGCATACCAGATGGATGCGCTGATGATCAGGAATGAGAGTAATACCAGGCTGAGCAGGGCGGCAAAGGAGAGGCGGTATCGGCGCAGGTAGTTGGAATGGATCATGACTCCACCTGCTGAGAGAAGCTGATAAGGATCTCGAACTCCCGATCCTTCTCCTGGTCATTGTTGCCTACTGCCTTGACTCCGGCACGGCCGGAGACTTGGCCGCTGGAGCTGATGTCAACCGGCAGCTGGCGCACCGCGATATCCTCCACATGGGCCTGGTGGGAGAGTCGGTTACGCAACAGCTCGATCAGATCAAGCTGGCGACGGTAGTTCTCCGCCTCGCTTTTGATGATGCCTCGCATCAGCAGGTTGTGGACCAACCGGCCACTAACCTCTTGCGCCATGCTCTCGTCTGCCATGTCATCCATGCCCATCTCGTCGATCATCCCCAGCATGCCGCCTGGCTGCTGCCTGTTGTCCATATCATCGCCGCCCAGTGAGTTGTCACTACTTGTGGCCTGCGGCACTTCGTCTCCCAGCAGCCAGCGCAGGCTGGTGATCTGGATCTCCTCCAGGTCTGGTCTCTCCAGTACTCTGGAGACGGCTGCCAGCGCCTGACCAGGGAGGGAGGGATAGCTGTGCTGTCGGAAGCCGTCGAACCACTCTACCGAATGGCGCATGCGGGCCGCCTGCCCCAGTTGCTCCTCAATACCGCCATACTGCTTTTTAAAATGGCTATCGGCTTGCTGGGTGCTATGCAGCAACTGCGGAATCTTGGCGTGGTCGATGAGGGCCTCAACTACCTGATACTGGGAGAAGCCGAGGGCGATGCAGAATAGTCCCATGGCAGCCGCTTTGAGCATCTGGCCGGCCTGGTAGCCGTAGTAGTCCTGTAGGCCCGGCGGGTCAAGATAGGGCTGACTGCGTTGGGGAGCACGGGAGCAGAGCCAGGTGAAGAGTACGTTGCACAAAACCGACTCATCGGTGTTGATGCCAAACAACTCATACACTTCGGAGACCGATGCGATCACTGGGTCATGTAGATCAGATGCCTGTATCTCCTCGCGCAGGAGCCTGGCCCACTCGTCGCGTAGTAGTGCCACCGGACGCAGCGGTTCGCCGTTCTTGATGAAGTGCCGCGAGGCGAGAAAGGCGCGGGTGTGTTGTAGCTCTTGCTGCAGGAAACGGCGGATCTCTGCTTCCCCACCTCGGGGCACCGCCGCCTGCCGGCTGAAGTAGAGTTTGCCGTTACGGAAGAAGCTCTGGCGCAGGGTTGAGGGGGCCTCCTGGCTGAGTAGCAGCACGTTCTCCCGTTTGAGTTTCAGCTGCTCGATCAGGCCGCGGCTGAGTTGCGGCACCGACCAGATCCCCAACAGCGGGGTGGCGGTCTCACGGATCGCCAGCAGCCAAGGGGCCATCAGCTCGGGGTTGGTGAGGCCGGAGTAGAGTACAAAATCCCGTTTGCCGCTGTCGCTGCGGCGCACCTCCAACAGGGAGTGGTGGAGAAAAGGCGATTGGTCGAACATGCGCAGGCCGTTGTTGCGGCAGTAGCGGCGATAGTCCCGCCCGCGCAGATGGGGTTGCTCGCGCTGCTGGAACTCCTCCTCGATCAGGTCCACCAGCAGGCGCACTGGCTGACGCCCAAGTCGTTCCAGATAGTCCCGGAAGGCGATTATCCCCTCCGGGGTGGGGGGGAAGGCAAACTGACACAGTTGCCGCGCCCCTTTCCAGTGGAACACTGTCATCATGTAGCCGCTGAAGAAGAGTACCGGGCGCATGCTCATCCTATCTTGGCGATGGTGTCGTAGATCGGGCCGAGTACACTGACCATCACCCAGCCCATGATCGCTGCCATCGCGATGGTCAGCGCCGGGGAGATCGCAGGTTCGATCTTGGCGATAGTCTCGCGGATGTCGCGGGTGTAGAAGTAGCTGACGTTATCCAGTGCCTTGTCGAGCGCGCCGCTGCTTTCGCCAACCCGCAACATGCGCACCACCAGTGGTGGGAAGAGATCCATGCGTTTGTAGCTCTCGGCGATGCCGACCCCTTCGGCGATCTGCTGTCGGGCACCGCGCAGCTTCTCCTCCAGCACCCGGTTCTGTACCAGCGACTCGCTCAGCTGCATCGCCTCCAATACCGAGATGCCGGAGCTGTACATCAGCGAGAAGCTCTGTGCCAGGCGTCCCAGCTTGATCTTCAGGTTGAGCGGGCCGAATAGCCAGAAGCGCAGTGACAGTAGGGAGAGCAGATAGTCGAAGCGGCGGTTCAGGCGACGGGCCAGGCGCACCGCCAGTGGCAGCCCGAGCAGTAGTCCAAGCAGAAATGGCCAGTTGGCGATGATGAAATCGGAGGTGGCGATCAGTGCTTGCGTGTGGGGTGGCAGTTCACCGCCGATCTCGCGGATGAAGGGCACCAGGCGGGGTACCAGATAGCCCATCATAAAGCCGGTCACGCCGAGCAGCACGCTGCCGAGGATCAGCGGATAGATCATGATCTTCTTGGCGTGGGAGGCGAGTTCATCCTGCCACTTGAGCGACTCGGTGATCTGCTCGAGTAGGGTGTCGAGGCGCCCCGATTCCTCGCCGACCCGGATCAGGCTGATAAACACCCGGTCGAACAGCTCCGGGTGTAGCTCGAGTGCCTGGGAGAGGGTGCTACCGCCCTCGATGGCGTCGATTACATTGCCCAGCACATCTTTGAAGTAGGAGGCGGCAAGGCTGTCACGCACGTCGTGGATCCCCTCCAGCAGCGGCACCCCGGCGCGCACCAGCTGTTCCAGGGAAAAGACAAAGTCGATCAGCAGGCGGCGCCGGTTACCGCCCAGGCCAAAGCGTTTGCGTCCGTGGTTGCGGCTGCGCCGGTGGGAGAGCAGCTCCAGGTGCATCTTGCGTACCCGCAGGTCGAGATCCAGCTCGTTGGCGGCGCTGATCCGGCCTTTGTGGATCCTGCCCTGGGGGTCGATGGCGCGGTAGTCGTAACTCTGCATCGCTCAGCTTGCCTTATGCATGGTGGATCGCGGCTTCTGGCACCGGGCTGGTGCGGCTGAGCGCTGCTCTGGAGTGAAATCCATAGCAGCAGCTATGGATTGAGTGACAAATCTGCTGGTAGCAGATTTGAATAGCCGCAGGCTGGCGCGAAGGGTGGAGCCCAGGGATGGGCGGAATAACAGCAAGCCCAGGCGTGCCAGAACAAGCCAGAACCGTGATAGGCCAGAACCGCTCACACCTTGGATGAGGCAATGTAGAGTCGTATTTTCTCCAGTGTTCATAATGTTTTCTCTGGTTCTGGCCGCCACCGTGCATAAGGCGGGCTCACTCCAGCCACTTGGTGAGGTCGGCAACGCGAGACAGTTCGTCGAGGCTGGTGACGCCTTCGAGAACACGGCGGATACCGTCCTCGGCCAGGGGAATAAAGCCGTGACCGATGGCGTAGCGCTCCACCTCACGGTAGGAGGCGCTGGCTGCGACCAAGTCATCGATTCCATCGTCGAAGCGCAGTACCTCCATCAGTGCCAGGCGTCCCTTGTAGCCGGTGTTGTTGCACTTGTTGCAGCCCGTGGCGCGGTGGATCTGCACCGCCTTATCGCTGCTGATGCCGAGCAGTCGCTGCTCTATCTCGCTGGGTTGGTAACCCTCTTTGCAATGGTCGCAGAGGCGCCGGATCAGCCGCTGGGCGACGATACCGATCATGTTGCCCGTCATTACCTGGGGGGTGACACCGATGTCGAGCAGGCGTGGGATCGAGCGGGCGGCGGAGTTGGTGTGCAGGGTGGAGTAGACCTGGTGGCCGGTCATCGCGGCCCTGAACGCCATCTCGGCGGTGTCCTGGTCGCGGATCTCGCCGACCAGGATGATGTCTGGGTCCTGGCGCATCAGCGAACGGATGCCGGAGGCGAAGTCCATCCGCGCCACCTCGTTGACCGAGGTCTGGCGGATCATGCTGATCGGGTACTCCACCGGATCTTCCAGGGTCATGATGTTGACCTCCGGGGAGTTGAGATGATTGAGCATCGAGTAGAGGGTGGTGGTCTTGCCCGAACCGGTGGGGCCGGTGACCAGGATGATCCCCTCCGGGCGGGCCATCATCAGTTTTAGCGCGGTGTGGCTATCGTGGCGCAAGCCGAGCCTGTCCAGCGGTACTATGCCCTTGGCCCGGTCGAGGATACGTAGCACAAAGTTTTCGCCGTGGGTGGTGGGCTGGGCGGAGACCCGGAAGTCGATGCGGTGGCCACGGATGGTCATCGAGATGCGGCCGTCCTGAGGGGCGCGGGTCTCAGCGATGTTCATCCCCGATATCACCTTCAGGCGCACGCTGATCGGTGACCAGAAATCCTTGTGCAGGCTGCGGATCTGGTGCAGCACGCCGTCGATACGGTAGCGTAGCCGCAGGAACTTCTCTTCCGGGTTGAAGTGGATGTCTGAGGCCCCGCGTTTCACCGCGTCGGCGATGATCGCATCCACCAGCCGCACCAACGGGTGTTCATACTCCTGCGCCTCCTCGGCCAGTGCCTCGTAGTCCACCGTGCCGGTCTCGATCTCGCGTAGGATGCCATCCACCGACAGCTCGTGGCCGTAGAAATGGTCGATGGCGAGCAGTATCTCGCGCTTGCCGGCGATCATCGGGGTGATGCGCAGCTGACGGGGGGTCTGTACCCGCAGCCGATCGAGCACCACCAGATTGTTGGGGTCCTCCATCGCCAGGGTGAGTGTGCCGCTCTCCTGGTCCAGAGTGATCGGCAGCACCCGGTTGCGCAGCGCGGTCTCGCGGTCGATCAGCGCCAGCGCCTCGGCGTCGGGGATGATGCTCGAGAGATCGACACTGCGCTCGCCAAAGATCTCTCCGATCACTTCGGTGAGCACCGCCTCGGAGATGAAGCCGAGGGAGATCAGGATCTGTCCGAGAGGCTCGCCGCGGTGTTTTTGCTCCTTGAGTGCGATCTCCACCTGATCGGTGGTCACCAGCCCCTGTTCGACCAGCTGGATGCCGAGAGGCTTGGCCTGTTTTTTCGGCTGGTTGGCGGCCGTTACCATGGCAGCACTCCTGCCGGATCGATCTGTGTCAGACGCTGTTGTGCGGCGGCGTTGGTGAAACTGGCCGGTCGGCTGCGTGCCAGTTCGAGTGCCTTGCGGTAGTAGTTGGCTGCGTGGGTTATTTTTCCCAAATGATCGAGGGCGACCGCGAGATTGAAAGCATAGTCGGGGTTGTTGCGGCTGCGGCTCCAGGCGTCGAAATAGGCCTGCTGGGCGCGCCGCCACTCCTGCCGGGCGGCGTAACGGCTGGCCAGGGCAAAGTGCAGGCGCGGGTTGTCGGGCTGCTGTTCAGCGAGCCGGCGCAGACGTAGCTCCAGGCCAGGGTCTCTGCTGCGTGGTTCCAGCAGGGCCAGTGCGGCTAGCACATCGGCGTCGTGGGGATCGTGGCGCAGCAGCTGCTGGTAGTGGGCCTCGGCGCTCTCCAGGTCTCCCCACTGCAGGGCTAGTGCGGCCAGTCCGAGCAGGGCATCGCGGTTGTGCGGCTCTTTCTGCAGCAGCTTGCGGTAGAGTCTCTCGGCCTGTTTTGTTCGGCCCTGCTGTAGAGCCTGGTAGGCGGAAGCTGCCGGTGAGCGGTGTGCTGTGCGTCGCTGAGTGCGTTTGATGATGATGCGGCTGGGCAGACCAAACCCCGGATCCTCCTCTATTTTCTGTTGGATGGCGGGTGGAGCGGGGCTGGTCTTGTTGGGTTGGGGTGTGGTGCTCTCGGGGCTGCTGCTGCCGATGAGATTGGTTGGTTTCACCAGGTTTTTGTTGGTATCGCTTCTGAGGGTGCCGGTGGACAGCGGGTGGCTCTCCTGGCTGGAGCTAGTTGCCGGTTCGTCGGCAAGGGGGGGGGTGAGCGCGGCGCTGCTCAGGGGATTATCCTGGAGAGGTTCGGTCAGCGTGGGGGAGAAGGTTTGAACCTCGTTGCTAATCAGCGACTGCTGCAGGTAGTACCAGTAGCCTGCGGCTATCTGCAAGCCAATCACCAGCATCGCGATGAGTATCAGCCAGAGATGGCGATGCTGGCGATTGCGCCGGCAGCCCTGCATCAACTGCTGCAGGCTTTGCGGATCGAGTGGTTCGGTGGTCTCCTTTTTTTCGGCCGGCGCCTCATCAGCGGGCCTGGTTTCGGGGGGCTCGATCTGCTTGTTCTCTTCAGACTCGATGTCGATCTCTGGCGGTTGGGGCAGTATCAGCTCATCGCTGCCATGGTCGAGCCGATCGGCAAGGGCGTTAGCAAGGTCGTCTTCGGGGGGAGCGGCTGGCGGGGGCTGAGTCTGCTCGGTAGGCTCTAGATCCAGCACCAGTGGCTCGGATTTGGGCACCGCATGGGGCGCATCGACGAGCTTTCTGGTGCTCTGGGAGTTCTCTTCGGAGGCCTTGTTGAGCGCGTCGAGCAACAGACTCATAGGGCTTCACCCGGTTCACGGTCGGCAGCCGGCAGTAGGTCTGGGGTCATCGTCCTGAAGGGTTTTAGGTCGGCCTGCAGGCTCGCCTTGTGGATCACTGTGGGGCGGATGAAGACGACCAGTTCGGTCTTTGAGACCTGTTTGTCGTGGTAGGAGAAGAGATCCCCCAGCAGTGGTATCGATGTGACACCGGGCAGGCTGTTCTGTGAGTTGTCGATGGCGTCCTGCATCAACCCGCCGATGATCGCCGAATCGCCGCTACTGACACGCAGCACTGTCTCCATCTCGCGCAACTGGATCTCTGGCACACGGTTGATCACGTTGGCCTCGTCCAGCTCCTGGTTGCGCATCTCGACGAAACCCAGAATGCGCGAGATGGTGGGACGGATGTTGAGCATCACGGTGTCGAACTGATCCACATAGGGGGTGACAGTGAGCACCAGCCCCTCTGGCACAGTGTTGACCGTGGTTTCGAAGGTGCGGGTCTTGGTCTTGGTCTCCTGGTCCTCCTCCACCTCCACATCGGTGATCATGTAGACCCGCTGGTCAGTGACGCGCAGCACCGCCGGCTGGTTGTTGAGGGTCATGATCTTGGGGCTGGAGAGCACTTTGACCTTGCCGAAGTTTTCTAGCGCCTTGAGGGTGAGGTTTAACGGGTCACCATTGATATTGCCGCTGAGAGTGAGGCTGGCGAGTGGCGCCTGCAGCAGGTTCTGACCGATCATCGCTGAGTTGATGCCGATGTCGCTGCCGATCAGGCTCCAGTCGACGCCGGCCTGGAAGTGGTCGCTCAGTACCACCTCGGCGATGGTGACCTCAATCAGCACCTGTCGTCTGGCGCTATCGAGTACCTGGGTCAGGAAGCGCTCGATCTCCTGGTGCTTCTTGGCGGTTGTGCGCACCGCAATCATGCCGGTTTCAGCGTTGATGATGATGTTGGGCGAGCCGAGGCTGACGCCCCGGATTCGCTACCGCTGCCGCCGGATGGATTTTTATCTCCGATGATGGCGGTGAGGTTGACGAACAGGCTCTGCCAGAATCGATTGCTCACCTCTCCCTTGAGCTGGGTGTTGGAGGTATTGCCTTCGCCTTCGCCGCCCTCGCCCCCGGCTACCTTGCTGGCCACCTTGGTGGAGATCTGGATAACGTTGCTGCTCTGACGCGACAGGTTGACATAGTCAACGATATAGCTGCGCAGGAAGGGAGTGTCTTGCATCACCCGCAGCACATCATCGTCTATCTCATAGCGCACCGCGCTGAGGTGGGTGATGCGGTCGAGGATGCGCGGTAGGGTCTGGTCAACCGCGTTGAGGGTGATGTTGCCGGTGATGTTGTTGTCGATGTCGAGGTTAAGACCAGCATCCCGCGCCAGGGTGAACAGCAGCTCGCGCAGGGGCACGTCGCTGACCACCACGGTGTAGCTCTCCAGTGGCGCCTCTGCGCGGGGTTCTGGCAGCAGTGCCGGGCGGGTGACCGGCGGTGGGATCGCCGCGCCCGGCTGGGCTGGTGTTGGTTTCGGCAGCAGGTGTCCAGTGGATGGGGTCGGTGCCCGAGTCGGGCCGCAGCCTACCAGTAGCAGGCAGACCGCCAGGAGGATGCCTGCATGCTGTGGTTTCGGTGTCAGATCAGTGGTTTGCACTGAGACTCTCCTTATCCCTGCCAGGGTTGCGCTTCGTCGCGCATACGGCGCAGCGAGCGTATGTAAGGTCGGCCCTCGGTGAGGGCCGTTGGCAGTGCATTGAGTGCGCTGTCAGCCAGTTTGGGGTCGGCATAGTGGCCATAGAGCACGATGAAATAGTCGCTTCCTTTGGAGTGCAGGGGGTAGATAAAGACTTGCTCAGGATCGAGTTGCTCGCCGTGCTTGGCGAAAAAGTTTTTCAGATAGACCGGCTTCTGCTGAGTGGTAAGTAGCTGGATGCTGTAGCCCCCGGCGCTGTCGTCGGTGAGCAGCTGGCGGGTGGCCCGCAGTCGGCGGTTGATTAATTCGTCGCTGTCTCCGGATCTCTTTGATGTCGCCGGAAGGGCAGCTTCTGTGAGTGTGGTGCCTGCCGGCTCTGGTGCGACTGAGACGCTCTGTTCCGATGGTGTCGCGGCGACAATCGGGGAGGGTGGCTGAGCGGCAGGATGTGGTACTCGTTCTGCCTGGGAGAGGGTTAGGCCAGTCAGCCCGAGCAGCAGACTGGCGGCGGCATAGAGCCAGCGCGGCGTGCTATGCAGTAGCCCCGACTCCTGTGCGGCGAGTCGGATGTGACGGCGGCGCAGCTGGGAGCTGCCTTCGGAGTAGGCGGCCAGCAGACTTTTGTCGGCGATGATGTTGATCCGACGGATCAGTCCCTGGCTGTAGCGGCGCACCCTTCGAGCCAGCGAGCGGGAGAAGAGCTCTACTCCCTGATAGCCCGACTGCTGGAGACGAAAGTTAAGATAGGCATGCACATCCCCGCTGCTTAGGGGGGGTAGTTCGAGGCTGTAGGTGATGCGCTCTCTGAGCTGGCGGATCTCTGGGTCGGCCAGCTTGCGGTCGAGTTCGGGTTGGCCGAACAGCACCATCTGCAGCAGTTTGTGGTCGCGGGTCTCCAGGTTGCTGAGCAGGCGGATCTGCTCCAGGGTCTGTAGCGGCATTGCCTGGGCCTCGTCGATGAAGACCACCACTTGGCGTTGCTCGGCGTGGTGCTGGATCAGGCGGCTCTGCAGCTGCTGCATGACTTCGAAGCGTCGGGCGTCCTGCGCAATATCGAAACCCAGTTCGATGGCGATTGCCCGCAGGATGTCGTCGGCGGTGAGGCTGGGGTTGGCGATGTAGACCAGGTCGACAGAGGCGGGTAGGCGTTCGCCGAGCATGCGGCTGAGCATGGTCTTGCCGCTGCCGACTTCACCGACCAGTTTGACGATGCCTTCACCGTTGGTGATGGCATAGAGCAGGGCGTCGAGCACCGCGCCGCGGCTGGCGCCACTGAAGAAGCGGCGGGTATCGGGGGTGATGGCGAAGGGCTTACGAGTGAGGCCGAACTGTTTCAGGTACATGGGCCTGCTCCGCTTTTTCAAGCTTTTTGACCTTGCTGTAGAGGGTGGTGCGGTTGATATGCAGCAGCCGCGCAGCCTTGCTGAGGCTGCCGCCGGCCATCTCCAGGGCGGCCTGGATATAGTGCTGTTCCAGCTGGTTTAGATATCGGTCGAGTTCAAATCCTTCGCGCTGAAGCAGGCTAGTTGGGGCATCCTGGTGATCTATCGCCGCTGACTCGATCGATGGAGTGCCTTGTGGGTCGATCTCTTGGCGCAGTGCAGTTGCCCCCACCAGCCCATCCGGGTGTTTGGTGCCGAGTCGGATAACAATGTTGCGTAGTTCGCGCACGTTGCCGGGGAAAGGGTAGCTGCGCCACAGCGCCTGTGCTTCGGCCGAGAGACGGAAAGAGTGGATCGAGTCTGCGAATTTGTTGATGAAGTGAACCAGCAGCTCGTTGCGGTCGTCGCTGCGCTGACGCAATGGTGGCACCTCGATAGTGAGTACGCAGAGACGGTGGTAGAGATCGGCGCGGAAGCGATCCCGCTCAACTGCCTGTTTCAGATTGCGGTTGCTGGCGGCGATGATGCGGGCCTGGGAGTGGCGCGGGCTAGTCTCGCCGATCCGGTAGTATTCGCCATCCTCAAGTACTCGTAGCAATTTGGCCTGCAGGCTGAGTGGCATTTCGCCGATTTCATCGAGGAACAGGGTGCCGCTTCCGGCCTCCTCGAAGAAGCCCTTCTTGCCCTGCTGCGCACCGGTGAAGGCGCCCCTGGCGTGTCCGAACAGCTGAGCCTCCAGCAGGTCAGGGGAGAAGGCGGCGCAGTTGAGTGCCAGGTAGGGTTGCTCACGCCGCTCAGCGGCCTGGTGCAGGGCGCGTGCCACCAGCTCTTTGCCGGTCCCCGATTCGCCGGAGATCAGTACCGGGAATTCGCTCGGGGCGAACTGGGCGATCTGCCCGCGCAGGCCCTGCATCGCCTCGCTGGTGCCGATCAGGCCGTGTGCCATGCCGCTAGTTGGTGAATGGGTTTCGAGCTCGGCGAGAATCAGCTGGCGTTTGAGGCCGGCCTTCAGCAGCTGCGGCTCACAGGGTTTGGGAAAGAAATCCGCTGCACCGAGGCTGAAGGCGTGGCGGATGTTGTCCTCCTGGGATTGGCCAGAGAGGATCAGGATGCGGATGTTGGCGTCGAATTGCAGCAGGTCGCCGATGATGGCAAACCCCTGATCCGGTCGGTGGGGGGTTGGCGGCAGCCCCAGATCGACCAGTGCCAGTTTCAGGTTTGCCGGGTGCTGGCTGAGCAGCCGGGTAACCTCGGCCCGGTTCGATGCTAGATGCACCTGGTACTCCTTGCGCAGCATAAAGCCGAGCGCCTCCGCGATCGCGGGGTCATCATCCACCAGTAACAGGGCGGGCCGTGATCTGGGGGCCTGGTTGGCGGAGTCGGTTGGCATCGTCTGTTGTGTCGCCATAAGTCGCTGTCGATTGAATGGGGAAGCAGTGTGCCCGGATAAACCGTACTGGTGGTTCTATCGGCAAGTGTGTCGTATGACTTTAATTTCTTGAGACGGTAAAGGGGTGCTGACGGGTGATCTGGTGGCGTTTCGAGGTTATTGAGACGGGTTTTGTGCAAGGAGGTAATGGTGCTGTCTTTGTGATTGACCTCACAGAAGATTATATTAAACTGAGAATGAGTGTGGTATTTGCGGTGATGGCGCTGTTTTCTCAGTTTGAATGCGCCTGTGAGGTGGGAAAAATATCGGGCTCTATTGAGCCAGCGATGGGATGCAGGGAGGAGAGATCAATGGAGAGAGGGAGTAATTATGGTGTGAGCACCAAGATCAGTTTTTTTCGATCGTTGCGCTTTGTGGGGCGCTTTTTTACCTGCCCCAGGCCAGAGCGGCGCGGATTGAGGTGATTAAGGATCGATTCGAGATGGAGACTCACTCCCGGATCTATTATCAGGTGAATGGGTATCGGGCCGATCTGATTGCAGAGGACCAGGATCGCTACAGCGGTTCACTGTATGACATGCCTGCGTCGCCAGGGGGCTGGGGTCAGCAGTTTCAGCTCGGCTCCTGGACGGAATACTACTATACCGATCCAATGTTCCATGACGGGGTGGAATACCGCTTTCCTGATACCCCTGCCGGGTCTGTCCCTGGGCCTTCGAGGTTGGGGGCGGATGGCAACTCCCGGACGACCATCACATTGGGTCCTGATGATACTGATCCAACCATCTATATGACCTTTGATCAGGGGCTCTACGGCTATAACCAGGATCCCTATCTGGAGGCCGTGAATGGTTACTACGACTGGTGGGCCGAGGGGACGATTGAGCTGGAGTGGACATTTCGGGTCATCGGCGAGGGGGCCTGGCTGGAGATTGGCAGCCAACTGGCTCGCTTTATGCCCTATGTTGACTACGAGGTCGTTCTCCACGACTGGGGTGGGGGCTCGCCGGTTTGGTTGGGGGGCGATAATTTTGGGTTAGAGGATAGCCATCTCTATACCCTCTCGATATACACCTATGTGGGAACGGCGGGGGATCCCGATCCGGATGGGACGGTGGATCTCTATTTCAGGAACGCAGAGCTTGCCTATGTCGCTGAACCTTCATCACTCTCTCTGATGTTGTTGGGCATGGTCGGTATGGTGTGGAGTGCCGTGCGCCAGCAGCGGCCTGGCATCGGTCACAGTCCGTCCTGAATCCGCCACTTGCTTCGGCAAGGCGAGCGGCCCTCATGCCTTGATGAGGTCTGCTCGTCTCTACCTTATCCTGTCTGAAAGTACCCTGCTCCAGCGGTGCAGCTTCTTCTTCTCGTCGCCTATCCATATCGCCACGATTCAATCCACCTGCCGCAAGTCATGGTGCAGTCAGCATAAGGGTCTATTATTCGAGATGGTCCGACCCTGCAAAGCCGAAAACGGCTTTTGTCTCTAACATGAGGAAGTGAAAAGATGAGTGGTAAACGGCACGTCTATGCGTTTCAGGATGGCGATGGAAAGAACAAACATCTGCTGGGTGGCAAGGGGGCCAACCTCTGCGAGATGACCCAGTTTGGGATCAACGTGCCGCCTGGTTTTGTGATTACTACCGAGACCTGCCTCAAATATCTGGAAGAGACCAGTCGCGGTCTGCCGGAAGGGGTGATGACGCAGGTGCGCGAGCAGATGGCGGCGGTTGAGCAGGCCACTGGAAAAGGCTTTGGGGACGCACAGAATCCGCTGCTGGTGTCGGTGCGCTCCGGCTCGGCGATGTCGATGCCGGGCATGATGGACACCATCCTCAACCTGGGGCTGAATGCCGACACCTTGCAGGGTGTGTTCGAGCAAACTGGCGATGCCCGCTTCGGTTACGACGCCTACCGACGTTTCATCCAGCTGTTCGGCAAAGTGGCGCTGAATGTGCCCGACGAACTATTCGATGCGGAGTTTGATGCCGTCAAGCAGAAGGCCCATGTGACCGCCGATGTGGGGCTCTCCGCAGATGACCTGAAGGAGATCAGCGAACGCTTTCTGCGGGTCTTCGAGGAGCACACCGGCCGGGCCTTCCCTGAAGACCTCTACGATCAGCTGGAGATCGCCATCAAGGCGGTGTTCGGTTCCTGGATGGGTAAGCGGGCAGTGGATTATCGTCGCGAGTTCAACATCACCCCGGAGATGGCCAACGGCACCGCAGTCAACGTCTGCACCATGGTCTTTGGCAACCGCGGCGATGACTCCGCCACCGGCGTCGCCTTCACCCGCAACCCCGGTACTGGTGAGAACAAGCTGTTCGGTGAGTATCTGATCAATGCCCAGGGTGAGGATGTGGTGGCTGGCATCCGCACTCCCAAGCCCATCGACAAATTGGCCGACGAGATGCCGGAGATGGCCCGCCAACTGGCTGAGCTGCGCGACAAGCTGGAGAGCCACTACAAGGAGGTGCAGGACTTCGAGTTCACCATCGAACGTGGCACTCTCTACTGTCTGCAGACCCGCAACGGTAAGATGAATGCCATCGCGATGGTACGCACTTCGGTGGAGATGGTGCAGGAGGGGCTGCTCTCCAAGGAGGAGGCGCTGCTGCGCATCGCCCCGGCCCATCTGGAGCAGATGCTCTACCCGCGACTCGACCCCAAGGCACGGGTGGAGCCGATTGCCCAGGGATTGCCCGCCTCACCGGGTGCCGCCTCCGGCTTTGCCGTGTTTGACGCCGACCGGGCCGAGATCCAGGGCAAGGATCAGGGGCAGAAGGTTATCTTGCTGCGGGAGGAGACCAAGCCGGAGGATATCCACGGTTTCTTCGCTGCTCAGGGCATACTTACCAGCCGTGGTGGCAAGACCTCCCACGCAGCGGTGGTGGCGCGCGGTATGGGCAAGCCCTGTGTGGCCGGCGCCGAAGGGATCCATGTGGATGTGCAGCGGCGCGAGGCCTATGTGGGCGGTAGGGTGATTCGCGAGGGTGACATGCTCACTATCGACGGCAGCACCGGCAACGTCTTTCTTGGGGAGATCCCGATGGTCGAGCCCGACTTCTCGGCGGAGCTCAACCGGCTGCTGCAGTGGGCTGACGAGGTCGCCTATCTGCGGGTGATGGCGAATGCCGACACCCCGAACGATGCGGCCCGGGCGCTCAAATATGGTGCCAAGGGGATCGGCCTGTGCCGCACCGAGCGGATGTTCAATGCGGTGGAGCGGCTGCCGGTGGTAATCGAGATGATCGTCGCCGAGGACCAGGCACAGCGCCAGGCGGCGCTCGATAAGCTGCTGCCGATGCAGCGCGCCGACTTCAAGGGGCTGTTCGAGGTGATGTCGCCGCTGCCGGTGACCATCCGCCTGCTCGATCCGCCAATCCACGAATTTCTGCCGACTGAACGTCAGCTGCAAAGTGATCTGGAGCAGCTCAGTCACCTGCGCCGTTCGGTGCTTGGGATGGAGATGTTGGCTGGTTCGATGATCCTGCTGCACGATCCCTCCGCGGCGAAGAGCGAGGCCGATTCGATGCGCCATATCGTCGACCTGGAGCTGGTCGAGCAGGCGATCGAGAAGAAGACTCTGATGCTGAAAAAGGTGCGTGCGCTTACCGAGGTGAACCCGATGCTCGGCCATCGTGGCGTGCGTCTTGGCATCACCTTTCCTGAGATCTACAAGATGCAGATCCGCGCCACCCTCGAGGCGGAGGCGGAGTGTGCAGCGATCGGCATCGAGGTGCATCCGCAGATGATGGTGCCCCAGGTCTGCACCGCGGAGGAACTGAAGCGGGTACGCAGCTACATGGATGAGATTCGCAGTGATGTGGAACAGAAGAGCGGCCAGCGCCTGAACTGCCGTTTCGGCACAATGATTGAGGTGGTGCGCGCCTGCATGCGTGCCGAGTCCTTGGCCGAGGAGGCGGAGTTCTTCTCGTTTGGCACCAACGATCTGACCCAGGCCACCTTCTCCTTTTCCCGCGAGGATGCGGAGAACAAGTTCCTGCCGATGTACAACCAGGCCGGCATCCTGCAGGACAACCCCTTCGAGGTGTTGGATGCCAAGGGTGTGGGCAAACTGATGCAGCTGGCGGTGGAGTGGGGGCGTGGTGTCAAGCCGGAACTCTCAGTGGGCATCTGCGGTGAACATGGTGGTCACCCCCAGTCGATCGCCTTCTGCCACCAGGCCGGACTCAACTATGTCTCCTGCTCTGCACCGCGGGTACCGGTAGCGCGTCTGGCAGCGGCTCATGCAGCGCTGAATGCGGTGAAGAGCTGATCACCTGTTGGAGCGCCACTGACGGTGCGAAAGATTAGATTCGCGCTGTCGGTGCGCTGCTCCTACCCTGGGCTGGTAATAGATCGCCCTGTTTTCCCGTAAACTCTGCGCCTCTCTGGCAACTCGACAAGGCACAACAATGATCCATGCCTCCGTTCCCCTGCTCGGATTTGCCGCCTACAGCGGCACCGGAAAAACCACCCTGTTGACGCGACTGATCCCGCTGCTGAAGGCGCAAGGGTTGCGGGTTGGCGTGATCAAACACGCTCACCACAAGGTCGATGTGGACAAGCCGGGCAAGGACAGCTACGAGCTGCGCAAGGCGGGTGCGGGGCAGGTGTTGCTGGCCACTGCGCAGCGTTGGGCATTGATGGTGGAGGAGCCGGTGGAGGGGGATCCTGACTTGCAAACCATGCTCGAGCGGCTCGACAGCGCCCAGCTTGATCTGATTCTGGTGGAGGGGTTCCGACACGTCGCCTTTCCCAAGATCGAACTGCACCGGCCGTCGCTGAACAAGCTGCTGCTGTTTACCGAGGACGATTCGATCATCGCCTTCGCCAGTGATGGGCCGGTGGCTCAGTCGGTACCGCTGCCACAGTTCGATCTCAACGATGCAGAGGCGATTTGTGCGTTTATTCTGGAGCAGGTGGTGGGCGCGGTTACTTCTCGGCCGTGATATAGCAGATCCAGCCGGCGTCGGCATCGCCTTCATCGACTGGCTGAAAATCGCCGTCGCCCTCGCCATCCTCATCGAAGCCCTGCCAGTAGAAGGTCACGCGGCTGAAGCCTGCCTCCTCAAGCAGTTCGCGTATCTCCGCCAGGGTCCAGAGGCGCCAGTCGTAGCTGAAGGCGCGCTCCATGCGTGAGCCGTCGGGGAAGTCGAAGTGGATGTGGCAGATCAGGCTGCCGCTGATCGGCTCGTACTTCTCCTGCTCCCAGATGTAGCTGAAGCGCAAGCCCTCCGCCTCTATCTCACGTTCCTCAATGATGTCGCGGAAAGAGTCGTAGCCGCCATAGGCGTCCATGAAGAGGATGCCGCCCTCAGCCAGCTGCTGCTGGACCCGCTTGAAGTAGCGCTTGAGCGTCTTGCGCTCCTTGAACAGCCAGTAGCTGAAATTCATTGCGGAGATGATATCGGGCGGCGTGGTCTTTGCCTTGAGCACGTTTTTTTCCAGTAGATCGATGCGTTTTGCCTGTGCCGGATTGAGCGCGTTGATGTGGTGTTTTCGCCCCCACTCGAGCACCTCAGGGTCGAGGTCGATGCCGATCGCCTGGTTGCTACTGCGCCGTTTTACCCACTCACAGCAGACGTTGGCGGTGCCGCAGAAGTCCTCCCGCAGCAGCTTGGCACGGTGACCTCGCAGCCGTTTGAAGGTGTCGTCGACAAAATCAATCTCCGATTCGGCACACTGTACCGACAGCTCGTAGAGCCGATGTCGGTCCATCTGATCTGCTTGCAGGTGTCGTTTTTTTTTCTTCTGTGTCATGCCGTATCCAGTCCGTGGGTGATTCGCCAAAGAGCCAAACTATACTAAAAACAGGTGTGTCGAAGGAGAGGAGGAGACTATGTCAGTTGCCATTACATTCAAAGAGTTCCTGCAAAACAAGGGTATCGAGTTTGATGTGATTGAACATAGCCGAACCGATTCAGCCCTGCGCACCTCGGAGGCGATGCACGTGCCCGGCGACAAGATGGCTAAAAGTGTGCTGCTGGGGGATGATCAGAGCTATCTAATGGTGGTGATCCCCGCTACCCACCGACTGCAGTTCGAGCGACTGAAGCGCCTCACCGGTCGTGAGCTGGAGCTGATTGAAGAGGATGAACTGAGCGATGCGTTTGCCGACTGCGAACCAGGCTCGGTGCCGCCCTCCGGCCAGCCCTATGGCATCGAAACCCTTCTGGATCGTTCACTTGCCGATCAGCCGGAGATCTATTTTGAAGCCGGTGACCATAGCCTGGTGATCCGGGTCTCCCGCCAGCAATTTTTAAGCCTGCTGGGTGATGCGGAGCCGGTCAACGTGAGCGAGCACATCTAAAGCCTGAGCCTGACAAGACGCGATAGGATTTGCGTACCGCACCAAACTGGTATAATCTTCGCGCTCCCTTCTGGAGAGGTGTCCGAGCGGCTGAAGGAGCACGCCTGGAAAGTGTGTGTACGTTAATAGCGTACCGAGGGTTCGAATCCCTCCCTCTCCGCCAATTAATATCAGTTAACTGACTTATAAATAAATCAATCTCTAATGCTGCTACATTTTTAGCGTCATTTGGTGTGGTTTGGCGTCCGAAATGACAGCTTTTTGCCAATATTTCCCACCTCTCAACCGCCTTCTCTCCCGCATCCGGCGCATTGTCGTGAATAAACCGGCTGTAGGTTCTTGCACTAAAGGTCCAATCGGTGCGTCCTATCTGTGTAGCCGCCCATTTGGGGGGACTCTTCCGCCATCAGCATCATCGAGATGTAGGTGTGCTGCATCTGGTAGGGGTAGCGGTACCGGATCTTCGCTTTTCTCAGGATTTGAGTCCACATGCGCTTGCGTATGACCATGTCTCCGGCATATATATCTATATGCCGATAAAAGCACTTATTGGCTCTGATGGGTTTCGCTGGGAAGCGCAGAAAAACGGAACGGATTTCATGCAGAAGCGATTCCTTCCGCTGGAGTACCTGATTCCATTAATGCTGAGCTTTAAAAAGGGTACGCTACAAGCTGGACTAGTTTTTTGAGACGTTGGCGACGGAAAGCCACTCTCCCAGATCACGGCATCTGCCTTCTGTCAGGTAAGGCGTAAGCTGAATGACGAATCGTTCATACGACTCAACGAAGCGCTGCTGGAGAGTGCAGAAAAGCAGATAGGACAAAGGCGCTGGCATGGTTATCGATTGCTTGCCGTCGATGGCTCGACTGCACGACTCCCCAACACCGAAGCAAGTGATCGACTCGGTCCCTCATCAATTGGTCCAGAAACAGCTGGATGCCCGCTTCACTGCCACCACGGCGGAATGTTTCCACAAGGGTGAGCGCGTCGCCAGTCATGTCCGCTCGTTTTCCAAGGGACATCACACCATCGTGGCCGAGCATATGCTCAAGTCACATCGTGAATATGCCGAATGGACGCCACAACGACTGATCCGTTGAGCAGAGAAAACCGGACCTCCCACTGCCGGGGTGATCCAACAAATCCTGCAACGACGTAATTACCCCCAACAAGGATTTCGTTCTTGTCAGGGTATTATGCGATTGACCAAGGGCTATGGCGCCCAATACCTGCGTCCCCCCCCCCGCCTGTTTGAGAAACTGAGCCTGGCCACGGCGAAGGCCACTTCCCCAAGCTGATGACGGCCTTCGTCAAGACTGATCTGCTGATTCTAGACGACTGGGGTTGGCCAAACTTGATGCCATTTTGGATCGTCTTATTCATAACCATAGATGGTTACCAAACCCTGCACATAATTGGCGAATACCACCTCTGCGGAGTAAGAATGCATGTAAACCTCCCCATTTTAGGACCACCCAAAACTGGAGGTTCCGGGATATGTTCGTTGCCGATATTCCATCGGCGTGAGGTCGCGCAGTGATTCATGGGGATGCTATTCGTTATATTCGTTCAGCCAGCGATCCGTGATCTCCCTGACTTCGTTCAGGGTACGAAAGACGTAAAAGTCCAGTACTTCATTCCGATAAGTCCGGTTGAATCGTTCGATGTAAGAATTCTGCGTGGGTTTGCCTGGCTCGATGAAATCTAGTTCGATGCTATGGGTTTCCGCCCACTCTGCCAAGGCTACGGATACCAGTTCCGGACCATTATCTAGGCAAAGTCGGGTCGGGTAACCTCGCCAGGCGGCAATCCGGTCCAATGTGCGGATCACACGCGCTGCCGGCAGATTCAAGTCAATGTCGATGCCCGGCACTTCCCGGTTGTGGTCATCCACGACATTGAAGGTCCGAAAACGACGACCGCAATACAGGGCATCACTCATGAAGTCGGCTGACCAGCATTGGTTGATCTGCGCAGGCACGCTCAGCGGTTGCGGGTTTCGGCTGGGTAGGCGCTGTTTGCCCTTTCACCGCAGGTTCATTTTCAGCTGACAGTACACCCGGTGTACCCGCTTGTGATTCCAGGTATGGCCTTCCCGGCGCAGGACCACGAACAGCTTGCGAAAACCATATCGTGGATACCGTTCCACGAGGGCCAGCAGAGTCTGGATGACCGGTTCATCCCGGGTTGTGTCCGGCTGGTAGTGATATACGCTGCGGCTGAGGCCCAAAGCCTGACAGCTGTGTCGGATACTCAGGCCGTGTGCGGTCACCAGGTAATCCACCAGTTCGCGTTTCTCTGCTGGCTCAGAGCTTTTTTTCGATGATGTCCTTCAAGGCCCGGTTTTCCAGGCTCAGGTCGGCATACATCTGCTTGAGGCGATGATTTTCTTCCTCCAAGTCCTTGAGGCGGCGGATATCGGCGGCTTCCATGCCACCGTACTTCTATTTCCAGTTGTAGTAGGTGGCCTCGGAAATACTGTGCTCCCGGCACACCTCCTTGACCGTCCGGCCCGCTTCCACCGACTTGAGGATGTGGATGATCTGGTGCTCGGTGAATCGTGATTTGCGCATGGGGGGTTCTCCTCTTCTTGCCAATTATCGGGGAGAACCTCCAGTTATGTCTGGTCCGATTTTAGGGGAGGGTTACAGAAGTACCAAGTGATACATCAATACCGTTACGTTATGGTTCTTGTGAATATATTCGCTCATTCACGCGTATTCACAGCAAGCTGCGGGGAATAGAACCCCAAGGGATTCAATAATCTGGCTTTTAATGCGCAAGATTTTGGTGACTTCTAGCCCCTTACTGCTGCAGGGTGCGGCCTCCGTCCACTGCGATGATCTGACCTGTCACATAGTCGGCGTCGCGGATGAGAAACAGTAGTGTGCGGGCAATGTCGGTTGGTTGGCCGGGGCGTTTCAGGGCGGTTCGCTGCAGGATCTCTGACTTGGCCTGGTCTGTCATATCCTGCTCAGGCCAGAGGATTGCGCCGGGGGCGATGCCGTTGACGCGTACCTCCGGACCCAGTTCCCGGGCCAGGCTCTTTACCAGCATGGCGTTGCCAGCCTTGGCGATGGAGTAGATCGGATGGTTTTTGAGGGGGCGCTCAGCATGGATGTCGACCAGATTGATGATGTTGCCCCGCTGATCGCGTAGCCAAGGCGCTGCCGCCTTGGAGAGGAATAGGGGGGCCTTTAGATTGCTGCCGATCAGGTCATCCCAGTCGGCCTGGTTTAGGCTCTCCAATGGGGTAGGATAGAAGCTTGAGGCATTGTTGACCAGCAGGTCGAGGTGTCCGCGGAATTTAACTGCTCGCTCGATCAGGCCTTCGAGCTGGTCGGTCTGGTGCAGGTCAGCCTGTAGCAGCAGCACCGAGTTAGGGCGTTGTGCCTGCAACGTTGCCTGCAGTTCGGTGGCGGCGACGCTGGAGCTGCGGTAGTGCAGTATCAGGTCCATCCCCTCGGCATGCAGCTGGCGGGCGATTGCCGCGCCGATGCGGTGGACGCCGCCGGTGATCAGTCCCGCTTTGCCTGCTAGGGACGATCCATTTTGCGTCATGCCAATGCTCCATGATTGAATGTCGGACCTACCATATCGCATTGCTCTAGGATTCTGAATTCATGTCCGCTTCATTTCGCCTCCCCAGAAGAGATCCGGTCTCTGATCTGCCCCCTCCCGATCCTGCCGCGCTGGAACTCAGTGAGCAGTTGCAGACAAGGATTTGTCATGAGATCGAGGCGGCAGGCGGGCGGATTTCCTTCGATCATTTTATGGAACTGGCGCTCTATGCCCCAGGATTGGGTTACTATGTGGCGGGCAGTCGCAAGTTTGGTGAGGCAGGGGATTTTGTTACCGCACCGGAGGTCTCGCCCCTGTTTGCCCAGTGCATCGCACACCAGGCGGCAGAGCTGCTGGGTGAGCTGCCACAGGGCGACATTCTGGAGTTTGGTGCAGGCTCCGGCGTTTTGGCTGTGGATCTACTGGCAGAGCTGGAACGGTTGGGACAATTGCCAAACCGCTATCTGATCCTGGAGCTGAGCCCGGAGCTGCAGCAGCGTCAGCAACAAATCCTGCGGGAGCGGGTGCCCCAGCTGCTGGAGCGGGTGAGCTGGCTGAGTCAGATGCCGTCTCGATTTGAAGGCTTTGTGCTGGCTAACGAACTCTTGGACGCGATGCCTGCCAGCCGTTTCCGTCATTCAGAGGCGGGGATAGAGGAGGGCTTTGTTGTCTGGCAGGGGGAAGGATTTCGCGATCACTTTGCCAGGCCCGAGACAGCAGGCTTCAGCGAACAGGTCAAGCGACGGTTGGCGGGACTGCCGGTGGGTAGCGGTGGATATGTGTCGGAGCTGAATCTGCGACTGGGCCCCTGGTTTGCTGCCCTCGGCGGAGCATTCAAGCGGGGCGCAGTGTTGCTCATCGACTACGGCTATCCACGCAGTGAGTATTACCATCTACAACGCAGCGAAGGCACCCTGATGTGTCACTATCGTCATCGCGCCCACGCCGATCCCTATCGTTGGCCTGGGTTACAGGATATCACCGCGCAGGTGGACTTTACGGCTGTGGCGGAGGCGGCGGAGCAGGCCGGATTTGCGTTGGCGGGCTACACTACTCAGGCCCATTTTCTCATGGCAAGTGGTCTGGACGAGCTGCTCGCCGGATCAGATCCCGACGATATTGCTGCCCACATGGCGCGGGTTCAGGGAGTGAAAAAACTGACCCTGCCGTCGGAGATGGGAGAGCGGTTCAAGGTGATCGGTTTTACCAAGCAGATGAAGAACCGAATGCGCGGGTTCGGCCTACTCGATCTGCGAGGTCGTCTGTAGCCGAACCGAGGCAGTTATTGCATCTTCTCCCGGGCGCTGTCGATGGCGCTGGTCAGGTAGAAGTAGAAGAGCTCCACTGTGTTGACGCCAACGATGCGTTTGCTGAGTTCATTGCCGTGGGGGTCGAGAAACAGCAGGGTTGGGGTGAGGTAGACATCATAGCGATGAGCAAATTCGGCGGCATCCTCTGACTTGCCCTCAAAGTTGATCAGGCTCTCCCCCAGGTCGATCAGGATCTCGCGCATCACCACCTTGTCTCGATAGTCGCCACTCAGGGCCATCGGATTGAGCACCTCCCGCTTCAACAGATCACAGAAAGGGCAGTGCTCCTGGGAGACCACCAGCAGGATGGGTGCATTTAGGCGTTTGGAGAGGGCGGCATCCTTTTGCAGATTGTCGGTGAAAACAATGGTGGAATGCACCTTGTCGGGGGATGCCTGAGCGACGGCCAGTAGAGAGAGGTTAAGTAATACAGCCAGGATCAATCTTCGCACGAGTCGCTCCATCAAGTCGAAAAGCAAGAGCGGAAGTATAGCCAAAACCGGTGGTCGAGTGCCCACTGCATCGCTGATATGACAGTTTGTCTTGTGAAATAATCACGGGGCCTGCCCGAAAGCCGGTTACTGAGTACCAGCGAGCACTTTTTCCGGCAGCTCGATATCCTGCATTGCGGTGCGGGATGAGTCGATCGCGTTGTTCAGCAGGATCAGGTATTCATCCTTCGAGTTGTAGCCAACAATGGGGGTCGCCAGCTGTTTCCCCTGTGAGTCGAGGATAACCACGGTCGGTGTGGCGAAGACCGTGTAACGGGAGATGAAATTGCGGCCCCGGACCTTGCTGCCGTCAAAATCGATGATTTTGTTGCGTGTGCTGATGTCGAAGGCCTTGATAATGGGCTTGTTTTGCTCGTCTGATGCCTGCAGCGGAATGAGTACATCATGTGTGAGCTGCTCGCAGTAGCTACAAGCTTCAGCTGTGAAAACCAAGATAATCGGAGACTGGGCCGCTTGTGCCTCAGCAGAAACCTGTGCCCAGTCCTCTGTGGCGGGAATGCCTTCCGAACCGGCAAAGGCAGGAAGAACTTGCGTGATAAGGATAAGTCCGACGAGAATGCGCAGTTGCTTCAACGTTCAAGCCCCCCCTGTCTGATGGCTGAGTCAGTATATCAGTAAATGATAATATATCAATCACTATAAGGGTTTTCCCTGATGCGCGATGTGACAAGAATCAGGTTTTATTGGGATTAATGATTCAATAAAACCTTACTCGGCAGCTGAGGCAGGAACCGGAGGATGATACGAACGCAGCGGTACGGGGTGTGACAGCAGGCCCATTTTCAAGCCTGATTAGTGGGGTTTTGGTTGATTCTTGGTGCCAGTGATGAATGCCGATGCAGATAGTGTGCTGCCGCATAATCGAGAGGCTGCGTGATGAACTCACCACAGACCAGAGCTGAGTACACCTTGTCGCTCATCTGTCTGCTACTTTTTCTGCCGCTGCTCAGTGGCTGTGAAATGCTCGGCTACTACGCCCAGTCGATCAACGGCCAGCTCGATCTGCTGCAGAAACGTCGCCCGATCGAGTCGTTACTGCTGGACAATGCCATCGACCCCGAGCTTAAGCAGCGGCTGCGGCGGGTCGTGGCGATTCGCGAGTTTGCCAGTCAGCAGCTGGCGCTGCCGGACAACGACAGTTACCTTAGCTACGCGGAGCTGCAGCGGGAGGCGGTGGTCTGGAGCCTGGTGGCGACTCCAGAGTTCTCGGTGGAGCCGATCAGCTGGTGCTATCCGGTAGTAGGCTGTGCCGCCTATCGCGGCTATTTCGACAAGCGAGATGCGGAGGCCCACGGCGAGCAGCTTGCTGCCCAGGGTTACGACCGGGTGGTCAACCCGGTGCCCGCCTATTCGACGCTGGGATGGTTCGATGACCCGATCACCAGCAGCGTGATCCGCTGGTCGGAGCCGCGCCTGGCGGCGTTGATCTTCCACGAGCTGGCCCATCAAAAGCTCTATGTACAGGGCGACAGCGCCTTCAACGAGGCGTTTGCCACACAGCTGGCACGTATCGGCGTGCGGGCCTGGCTAGAGCAGGAGGCTCCGGAAAAACTTGAGCAGTGGCATCGACAGAGTAGTCGCAGCAGCCAGTTCACCCGGCTGCTGTTACAGAGTCGGGCATCCCTCGCAGTGCTCTATGCCAGTGAGTTGCCAGCATCCCAGATGCGCCAGCGCAAACAGGCGCTGTTCGACCAGTTGCGGCGGCGCTATCAGGCCTTGAAGGCGGAGTGGGGCGGTTACAGTGGCTTTGACCATTGGTTCCGACGTCCACTCAACAACGCTCTGCTAGCATCGCTGGCCACCTACGAGTCGCTGGTGCCCGGGCTGGAAGCACTCTATCGGCAACAGAGTGGAGATTTAGAACGCTTTTATGCCGCTTGCGAAGCCTTGGCGGAGCTACCGCTGGAGGCGCGACATGCTCGACTGCAGCCTTAATCCTTGTTAGCAGTTGAGGGAAACTCCATGCCGATCACTACGCCACTGCCGTCTGGCAGGTTTTCAGCATAGACGCGGCCCTGGTGAAACTCGGCGATCAGCCGCACCAGATAGAGTCCCAGGCCCAGATGTGAGCCGCTGTCCCGATCTCCCCGCAGACTCACCATCGAGTCAAAGAGGTGGCTGGTCATGGTCTCTGGCAGAGTGGGGCCCTGGTTGATCACAGATAGCCGCTGCCGACTCTGCTCCGGCAATGGAGTCAGCTGCAGGCGAATTGGCGTCTGCTCCTGGTGAAAATCGATGGCGTTGCTGACCAGCTTGTCGAGGGCCTGTGCGATCAGCTCGGGTGCGGCGTCGATCGGCGCCAGCCTCGTTGTCTGCAACTCGAATCGAACATCTGGGAAGCTGACCCGATACCCCTCCAGCATGGTCTGCAGCAACGGCTCCAGCTGCAGCGGCTCCCGCTCCGCCTGTTGCAGGCTCTGCTCCAGGCGAGTCGCTTCGCGCATCCGCTGCAGGATTAGGCTGAGCCGCCGGCTACCCTCGGTGGCGCGTTCCAGGTAACGGCTTTGCGCCTGCGGGTCCGGGTCGCTGGCTAGATTCTCCAGGGAGGATTGCACCATGGTCAGCGGTGTGCGGAACTCATGGGCAAGTCGTGACGCCATCGACTCCAGATAGCGGTTGTATTCGCTGAGGCGTCGCAATACCCGGCCAAAGCTGCGACTGAGTTCACCGATCTCGTCCCGCTCGGAGACCGCAGGGAGGTTGGAGAGGATGCGTCCATCGGGGCTGACCGCCGCCTCCACGCTGCGATTGAGGCGCTGAATCCGGCCAGTGAGGCGACCGGCGTAGCCAAGCAGGGCCAGCACCGAGAGTAGCAGTAGAACTGACCCGGTGGAGAGGATCCGGGCGAAGGCACGTTGCTGCAGGCTGAGGATTTCATGGCTGCTCTTTTCGATCAGCAGGGCGCCGAGCAGAGTGCCGTCGGTGGCGCGGATCGGTGCGCCGGCAGAGAGGGTGATCGCCGACTCGAAATGGCTCTGCTGGAGGCTGACCGTGCTCTCCCCCTGCAGGGCACGGTGGATCGCCGCTGCGTCGAGACGTCCGGCATGCTGATGCGGCGTCTGGAAGATTCCCACCGGGCGCGGCAGCAGGCGACGCAGCAGCTGCTCGAAGAGGGAGGCTGGTCTGAGCCAGTGGGGTGGGCTGAGGTTGCCGCTTCTGGCCACGATCATCTGTTGGCGATCCACGACCTGGATGCGTTCACCGTCACTAACCACCCCCTGTAACAGAGACTCTACCGCAGCCAGCGGCAGCACCAGCCGTGCCAGAGGGGCATCATTATCCAATCCTGAGCTTGAGGCGACGACAGGGGGCTGCTGCGTCGCCTGATCGAAGACGGTGACGGAGAGCCCGCCCCGCGCCAACTCTATGGGAAAGCCCAGCTCCAGATTGTAGCCGTCAGGTGACTCCTGCCACTCGCCGCGTATCGGCGGCCCCGCCTGCTGTTGCGGGTTGGCTTGAAACCAGCCGGGAGCCGAGGTGGCGATGCGATAACGCCGCAGTACCCCCGTCTCCGAGCGCAGCTGCAGGAGCAGGTGATCCGCTGCCGGACTCAGCAGGTCGTTTGCCGGTGCGTAGCGGATCGTCGAATCACGGATCTGCAGGAACAGCAGCAGCTGCTCAGCATGAATGCCGCTGAGCAGACGAAAGTTGAGTCTGCCGGCGGTGTAGCTGTGCGCCTGGTCCAGCAGCGGCTGCCACTCCTCACCGTAACCGTCCAGATCGATCGGCTGGGCGAGCGGGTGGACGAAGATCGCTGGTGCCTCGCTAAAGCTGCTGCGAAATGCAGGCTCCTGTTGGGTGGCCAGCAGCTGGGCGATCAGTTCGGCCTTCTGCTGCAGATTCTGTTCACTGGCGCTGCGCAGAAACTGCTCGGTCTCGACCAGGTAGCGATAGCCTGCCAGTGGGATCGCCAGCAGTGAGAGCGAGACCAGCAGTAGCTTGAAGCGGAGGCTTTCGCGAAAACGGCGCCGGCGTAGCGGAGGCATCAACTCTGCCTATTCTCGAGCCAGCGGTAGCCTGCGCCGTAGACCGCATCGATGGCGCTGAACCCGGCGTCGAGCTGCTGGAACTTCTGGCGGATGCGCTTGATGTGGGTGCTGACGCTGGCCGCGTCCACCAGGATGTTGGCCTCCTCCATCAGCTGATCGCGGCTGCGCACGTGGCCAGGGTGATGGGCCAGCGCATGCACCATCCAGAATTCGGTGAGGGTCAGCTCCACCGGCTGCTCGCGCCAGTGGGCGGTGAGCCGGTCGAGATCGAGACGCAGCGACCCCGGGGTGAGGATGTTGTCGCTACTCTGTTGAGTCTGCAGGGCGTCGAGACGGCGAAACAGGGCGGCGATGCGCGCCGCGATCTGAGGCAGGCTGATCGACTTGGTGAGGTAGTCGTCGGCGCCCAGGCGCAGTCCCGAGACCGTGTCGAACTCGTCGTCACGGGCGGTGAGGAAGATGATCGGTAGATTGGCGGAGCGGCTGCGCAGCTCCCGGCAGAGCTCAAAGCCGGCGTCCGGTTCGTCCTGCAGGCCGATATCTAGAATCACCAGGTCGGGCAGCTGTCTGCCAAAGGCGCTGGAAGCGGCCTGACGGGAGGCATAGCCATTGACCCGATAGCCCTGGCGCGTGAGGTAGTCGGTGTAGTTGTCGCGGATGGCTGGCTCATCCTCGACGATGGCGATCAATTTTGGCATCTGGCTTCCATTGGCTGATTGGTAGGGAGCTAAGGAGCCTCTGATCAAGTCATGAACGCGTATCTTGTGCCCAGAATATCCAGTTTCTGCGTGGCAAATCTCGGCAACGGCTCCATGCGTGACTCTACCTTCTGCATCCATGCAGTCGTTTGCAATAGCCAGCTATCCCCGACAGGGATGTAGGGGAGGCGCGTGAGCAGGGAGCGATAGCTTTACGTGCGATTTGCGCCTTGAATCTGAAAATTCTGAATTACACTCGATTTCGTCCAGGTTTAATCAGAGGCTCTCTAATGTAACCGGCTTTGCCGTGGTGGTAAAAAGCTGCAGCGGTTGCCTGCACCATTGCCACCGTGTTGCCATTTTTTGTCTTCCCTTTGCCCCGATTGGGCAAACTCCTGCCACCACCGTGCTTTGTAATCTCCTCCACAAGTTAGTTTTTACCGGCGCAGACCAAGGAGGGTCGCCCTTGTCAGGGATGGCGCGCTGGGTCAACCGAGGAGATGAATGATGAAGATGAAACTGATCGCAGCAACCGTTTTGGCACTTTCGACGAGCCTCTCCGCTCAGGCACAGGAGAGCTCTCTGGATCTGCGCGATGATGGGGTTGAAACCTTGAAACAGCCAGCCATTGGCATGCTACTGGGTGGGATTCTGGCCGGCCCGCCAGGGATCGTTGTCGGGGCGATCGGTGGGGCGCTGGTCGCTGATATCAGGCGTAGAGATGCGGAGTTGCAGGCCTCCCGCGAAGCGCTGGGTGAGGCCCAGCAGCAGCTGCAGCAGGTTTCTGGGGCAAGGAGTCGGGATTTGGCTGCACTGGAGCGCATCCGCGGGGAGCAGCGCCAGCGTCTGCAGGCGGTGGCGGATGGCTTCTCCTTCTGCCTGCGTTTTCGTACCGACAGCAGTGAACTGGAGCCACGCCTGCAGCCCCAACTGGATACCCTGGCAGGCCTGTTGAAGGCGTTTCCTCAGCTCGATATCGAGGTGCGCGCCTCCAGTGATAGGCGTGGCAGCCCCAGCTACAATCAGCAGCTGGCGCAGCTACGAGCAGAATCGGTGGTGCAGCGGCTACTGGCAGCAGGTGTCGATGCAGAGCGGATCCGCCAGCAGCCACAGGGTGAGACGCTGGCCGCCTATGCGGAGAATGACCTGGATGGCATGGCGTTCGATCGCTTTGTGCTGCTCTCGTTTGTTGACCGGGCGGCACAGTGAAGGGCTATCCGCAGCCGCTGTGCGAGGAGTTTATCTACGGCTCGCCTGAGCGGCTCAACCCGGCCTCATTTCGTTTGGTGATGCCGATTGCGAGGCTACGCAATGACGGGACTCAGCGATTAAGGGAGAGGGCCTATGCTCACAAAAAGGGGCGATGATGGGGAATGGGTGGGGTTGGCAGGTGCGATGAGGTCGCGTTCGTTGTTGACTGATCTGCTGCTGACCCTGCTTTCGGCTCTGGCCGCTGGAGTGTTCGGGTCGGTGGTGCTGATGCTACTGCTGCTGTTTGTCGGCGGCGGGATCTAATGGCGGCGGGAGAGGGCGCACCCCAAGTGGGGTGCGCCACAGAGGAGACGACTATTCGACTACCTGGACGACCACATCGTCCATCTGTGAGTCGACGCCGCTATTGCCGACCATGAATACCACCTGGGCGGACTGGATATCGCCGCTGACGTTGATGGTCTTCTCGCCGCTCAGCTCGCTCCAGTTGGTACCGACATCCTGGCGCTTGACGAAGTACCAGCGATAACGGTTGTTGGCGCGAATCAGCAGATAGATGCGACCACGCTGGTTCTCCTCAGCTGTCTTGACCTTGGCGGAGATGCTGTAGGTCTTGCCGTTCTCCAGGCTTCCGGTCAGATCGTAGCTGGCACCGCTGTACCAGCGTCGGCGGTTGGTCATGGAAAGGGACTGCATGCTGTCGCCGTAGCCATCCGCCACGGTTGCCAGCTGCGCGCCGTACTTGCCATTCCAGCCGTCGGCATTGCTCTCGAAGTCGGCATTGGCGACCAGGTTGGTGGGGGTGGTGGGAGTACTGGCAGCGCTGCTGAAGGAGACCTCATCCACCAGGAAGTCGTTACGACGGCTGGGGCCCCAGATCAGCAGTTTGGCGCTGCTGAGCGCGATATCGCCGGCAGTGAAGCTGCCCTGCAGTTTGGTCCATTCGTTCTGGACGATGGAGGTCCTGGCCAGGCGGTGCCAGCGGCCGCGGTTGTTTGCATCCTTGGTGTAGAGGTAGGCGTAGGCCCGCTGGCGCGAGTAGGTGCCTTCACCCAGCTTGGCCCAGGCGGTGAAGTTGTAGGTGGTGCCGGCCTCGATGTTAGCTACATCTAAGGTCTGGAATGGACCAGCGACGCTGGAGCGGCGACCGCTGACCGCGGCTGCGGCCACGCTGTCAACCAGATCCTCAGTCTGGCTCAGGGTTCCCCAACTGTCGCTGGGGAAGACGCTCCAGCCATCCAGGCTGTCGAAGTTGCCGTTAGTGGCCAATTCGGTTGCGGTGCCGGGTTTGCTACCGCCGCCATCAACTACGGTGGGACGCCAGGTAGCCGCCTGGGGGGCGGCGGCTCTGAGTGAAAAGGATGCGTCTGATGAGCCGGCTTGGTCGTGGGGTACGCCGCAGGGCAGATCCACACAGGTCGAGAGGTCCGGGTTGGAGTGCAGCTGTTGCTCGTTGTAAGTGCTAAAGGCCGATTCGTAGGCCATCAGGGTGACAAAGGTATTGTCGATGCCGTAGCCCACACCATGCTCGTAGAGGTTGCCGGTGCTGCCCTGTTTGCGGGAGTGACCAAGGCTCAGGTTGTGGCCCAGTTCGTGGGCAAAGCTGCTGACGCAAGTGTAGCCAGTCACACTGTAGGCGTAGTTCTTGGCGTAGGAGCGGAAGGTGCCGTTGCTATCACCCTGACCGACCCAGGCGATACCGCAGTAGGGTCCGGTGTTGGTGATCATGCTCACCATATCCGCGCCATACTGGTCCCGCAGTGCCGCCACGCCACTATCATTGGTGACTGCGTCCAGCGCATCCCCATCGGTATTGCCATCGTTGACGAGATCGACCTGTTGAGTGTGGACCAACCGGTAGCGCATATCGACCTGGCTGTTCTCCAGTGCTTGATTGGCAAATTCGACCATCGCGGCAAGCCGGGTGGGGCCATCCTTGCCGGCATCGGTGAGGTCTTTGGTGTAGAGACCGAGCACATCGACGGTGATGATCTCTGCCATGGCAGGCATCGATAGAGCCGAGGCGAGGGCCGCGGCTGTTAGCTTCAGAGCGGTTGGCTTCATGATTTTCCCCTAACTTTCCTGGTTGTGTTTATTGGTTCCAGTGTAATTTGAGAGCGTGTTTTTCTTGATGGATCAGGCATCCGGCTCGCCTCCTGGGATAGGCGTGGTGGGCTCGGTGGGCTTTACGCTATCGCCAGGGATTTTGAATACCGAGAGTGTCCGGTTGTCGATGACCGCACCACGGCCGGTGCGGTTGTTGATCTCGATCTGGTAGATGCGGCTGCCGGTGGCGACCATCACTATGGTGCTTTGTTGCCCCTGGGTGAGGGTGAAGTTGCTGAAGTTGCCGCCATTCTCTAACCCGCCAGACCAGACCTGCACCTGGCCATCCAGCTGATTGTGGGTCTCTTCAATGGTTCCGTAGTAGGATTTGGCCTCCTGCGGGATCGGCAACTCCAGTGGCTGCCCCACCTGGAGATTGTTGAGCACATCCCGGTTGACCCTAATCGTTTCGTACTCGACCTCGGCAGGGATCGGCAGGCCGGCGGCGGCCCCATTTTCATCGTCCTGCCAGAGCGCGACAGGCTCATCTGGAAGCGCTGGCTCTGCTTCCAGCTCCATCTGTGCAAGCTGTTCCATCATTACCCGCAGGATCTCCTCATCAGTGGCATCTTCTGCGAACTGGTGAATGTGTGCCGGCAGCGGTTCCTCTGCAGCGAGAGCTTTTATTGTTTCGGATGAAGGTGCAGGTTCGGCCGGTGTGGGTGGGAAGCTGGCGACGTCGGAGGATTTTTCTGCCAGCGGGGTGGGTGAGGCGGCGGCTAGGTCCTGATCAGTAGATGTAGACTCGCCGCCATATTTGCTGAGGGCGGCGAGCAGCAGGATTGCCGCTGCGGTTCCGGATAGTGCAACTGCCACTGTGGATGGTTTCACTTCTGCGTCCCTTTAGAATCCGAATCTCGTTCCAGTTATGGTAGGGAAAAGAATAGTGTGATGTCTATTGCACTTCTTGTTCGGTTAGATTCAAGGCTGTGATTGGTATCGCAGTTTTTCCGGATTGGTGACTTGTGAGTGTGTTTTCGGTCACGCTGAGGGTGTGAATTATGAGCGTGACTGCATCGCTGACCAGAGAGTTTTCCTGTCGCTCGGGTCGAAGCTAGAATGGTTGCTCTGTTGGAGCGATCCTGGTGATCTATCTTGAAGCCTGTACGTATATTCCGTCATATCGCCTGTGAGGGCCCTGGCTATCTCGGGGAGTTCCTCGATCAGCGCCGGGTTCCCTGGGAACTGGTTTGCATCGATGTGGATCACCCGATACCACCGCAGGTGGAGGATGTGTCGGGGCTGGTGTTTCTTGGTGCAGCAGTGAGTGTGAATGACGATCTGCCCTGGCTGCAGGGTGAGCTGGAGCTGATCCGCACGGCGTTTGCAGCGGGGCTGCCGATGATGGGAGTCTGTTTCGGTGCCCAGCTGATCAGCAAGGCGCTCGGCGGCGAAGTCAGCCGCGGTGAGAGGATGGAGATCGGCTGGTTCCCCTTGCAGCGAGCTAATGGCGCGGATGACCTGAGCTGGCTGGATGGGCTGCCGCAGAGTTTTGAGACCTTCCACTGGCACGCCGACACCTTCTCTATGCCGCCGGGCTGCCAGCCCCTGTTGCAGAGTCGCTGCTTCAGGAATCAGGCCTACAGCATCAACGACCATATCGGCATGCAGTTCCATCTCGAGATGACCGCCGAGATGGTGGAGGCCTGGATCGACAAATATGGCAGTGACCTGGAACTCAGCTCGGCCTGCAGCCAGCGTTCCGAAGAGATCACCGTCGGGCTGGATGAGAAGATCACACGTCTGCACCGGATCTCGGATGTGATCTACGGTAACTGGCTGGCGCGGGTCAGGGCGAACGGGAAGGGCGGATGAGGTTCGCTGTCATTCTGCTCTATTTCACCCTTATTGCAGGCACTCTCCCTGTGGCGGCGAATGAGCCGTTATCGCCCGAGGTGGTGCAGGTGCTGGAGCGGCTGGTGCCACGCCTCGAACCGCAATTGCGACGCCGCTTTGAACAGGCCGGGGTGGAGTATCCGCCAGCGCGACTGCAGCTGATCAGTCTGAAACAGGAGCAGCAGATCGAGGTCTGGGCGGCAGATGCTGGGCCCTGGCGGCATATCCACGACTATCGGGTGCTGGCCGCCAGTGGCGTGGCCGGTCCCAAGCTGCGGGAGGGGGACCGGCAGGTGCCCGAGGGCTTCTACCAGATCGAGGCGCTCAACCCCCACAGCCGCTTTCACCTCTCGATCAAGCTCAACTTTCCCAACAGTTTCGACTGGCTCAACGCCCATGCCGAGGGACGCCGGCAGCCCGGTTCCAATATCTTCATCCACGGCAGCGCTTGGTCGGTGGGCTGTCTGGCGATTGGCGACCAGGCGGTGGAGGAGTTGTTTCTGCTGGTAGCAAGAAGCTGGCAGGAGCCGGCCTCGGTGATGATTCTGCCTTATGATTTCCGGCGTCGACCCCCGCAGCTTCCAGCGGCGACTCGCCCCTGGGTGGCGGAGCTCTACAGCTATCTGCAGCAAGGGGTGGCGCGATTTCCCCTAGCCGCGAAAGCGGCTCGGTGTGTGTCGGGATGTGGCGCGCTGGTCTCAGCCGGCGAAGCCGTGCTCCCGTAAAAACGCCTGGGTGATGCCCGAACCGCTGCGTTCGGCTGCCCGCTCCCCCAGCATCAACCGCTCCAGGTAACGCGCCAGCAGATCGACCTCCAGATTGACCTGGCTGCCGGTGGCATAGCCGGCCATGATTGTCTCCTGCAGGGTGTGCGGCACGATGTTCAGCTCAAAACGGTTGCCGTCCACCGCGTTTACCGTGAGGCTGGCGCCATCCACGCAGATCGAACCCTTGTGGGCGATATACTTCGCTAGTTCCGCCGGCGCTTCCAGCGTGAAGCGGATCGAGCGGGCATCCGCGGCGCGATCGACGATGTTGCCGATGCCATCCACATGGCCGCTGACCAGATGACCGCCGAGACGGGTGTTGAGGGTCAGCGCCTTCTCCAGGTTGACCGGGCTGCCGACGCCGAGTTGCGTCAGGGTGGTGTGGGCGAGGGTCTCGCGGGAGACATCCGCGGTGAAGCCGTCGCTGCTCAGCTCCACCACGGTCAGGCAGACACCGTTGGTAGCGATGCTGTCGCCGAGCGCCACATCGCTTAGGTCGAGCCTGCCGGTGCGCAATTGCAGGCGCAGGTCGCCGCCACGGTTCTGTTTGCCGGCGATAGTGCCGATAGCCTGGATGATTCCGGTGAACATCGAGTTTCTCTCAGGAATAGACCGGGTGGGCGGTGATGCGCAGATCCGGGCCGACCTTGCGCAGATCGCTGATCTGCAGCCCGATGCGCTGTGACATCTGCTTCAGCAACGGTAGGTGGAACAGGCCGCGGGCGCTGTCACCCATGATGTGGGGCGCCATGTAGATCACCAGTTCGTCGATCAGCTGCTTCTCCAACAGCGCGCCGGCGAGGGTGGCGCCCGACTCCAGTAGCACCTCGTTGAGCTCTTGTTCGGCGAGGACGGTGAGCACCTCGTCGAGGTTGAGGTTGCAGCCGTTGGCTGCCAGCGAGATCACTTGGGCGCCAGCTGCATCCAGGGCGGCCGCGTGCAGCGGTTCATCGTCGTTGCTCAGCAGTAGCGTGGGGCCGGGTAGCTTAAGCATCTTCGCTGTCGGTGGGGTCTTCAGAGCCGGGTCGAGCACCACCCGCACCGGCGTTGGCGGCTGTAGATCTGCCTCCAGCCCCAGCTCTTCAGCGGAAAGGCGTACATTCATCGAGGGGTCGTCCGCCAGCAGGGTGCCGATGCCGGTGAGGATCGCGGAGCTGCGTGCGCGCAGCCGCTGTACATCAAGCCGCGCCGCCTCGGAGGTGATCCACTGGCTCTCGCCGCTGGCCATTGCGGTGCGGCCGTCCAGGCTCATCGCCAGCTTGCAGCGGATGTAGGGACGGCCCTCGGCCATGCGTTTGGTGAAACCTGGGTTGAGCGCCTCCGCTTGGGCTTGCATCAGGCCATATTCGGTGGCGATGCCAGCGGCCTCCAGCTGTGCTAGCCCCTTGCCGGCAACCAGCGGGTTGGGGTCGCGCATCGCCGCCACTACGCGGCTGACACCGGCATCGATCAGGGCGTCGCTGCAGGGTGGGGTGCGGCCCTGATGGCAGCAGGGTTCCAGGGTGATATAGGCGGTGGCGCCACGAGCGCGCTCGCCAGCCTGGGCCAGCGCGTTGCGCTCTGCGTGGGGTTCGCCGGCGCGACGATGCCAACCCTCGCCGACTACCTGGTCATCCTTGACCAGCACACAGCCGACCCGGGGATTCGGATGGGTGGTGTAGAGCCCCTTCTCCGCCAGCTGCAGCGCGCGGGCCATCTGATGGTGATCGGTGTCGCTGCTCATTTTTTCTCCTTGTCGCTGATCGGCAGCTTGAGTTGCTGACGGCGCTGTTCCGGCGTCGGCTGGCGCTCGAGTCGTTCGATCTCCTCGCGAAACGCGTTGACGTCCTCGAACTTGCGGTAGACCGAGGCGAAGCGTACGTAGGCGACTTGGTCGAGGCGCTTTAGCTCATCCATTACCAGATCGCCGATCTGCAGTGAGGGGATCTCGCGTTCGCCCTTGGTGGTCAGTTTGCGCGTGATGTGGCTGATTGCCGCATCAACTCGCTCAGCGCTTACTGGACGCTTCTCCAGGGCCCGCTCCATGCCGGCGCGCAACTTATCTTCATCGAAGGGTACGCGGCTGCCATCCTGCTTGACCACCTGTGGCATGTTGAGTTCGGCCGTCTCATAGGTGGTGAAACGCTCCTTGCAGGTGCTGCACTGGCGGCGGCGACGTATCTGGTCTCCGTCACCGCTGAGGCGGGAGTCGACCACCTTGGTCTCCTGGGCTCCGCAGAAGGGACAACGCATGTCTAAAGGAAACTATGGATTTTGAATTGTAAATTATGAGTCGAGTTGGTGTGGGCTACGCGCACAATATCTTCTTTAAAAGCGTGAGCGTAGCGAACACCAAAATCCATAATTATCGCGCGTAGACTGGGTGCTTGGCGCAAATCGCCAGCACCTTGCCCTTGATCTCATCGATCTTGGCCTGCTCGCCACGGTTGTCGATGATGTCGCACATCCAGCCGGCCAGTTCGCTGGCCTCGGCCTCGCTGAAGCCACGGGTGGTGATCGCCGGGGTGCCGACGCGGATGCCAGAGGTGACGAAGGGGGATTGCGGGTCGTTCGGCACTGCGTTCATGTTGACGGTGATGTAGGCGGCGCCGAGCCAGGCGTCTACTTCCTTGCCGGTGAGGCCTGCCTCGATGAAGCTGACCAGGAACAGATGGTCGTCGGTGCCTTTGGAGACTACGTCGTAACCGCGATCCATGAAGACCTTGGCCATCGCCTGGGCGTTGGTGATTACCTGCGCCTGATACTCTTTGAACTCGGGCTCCATCGCCTCCTTGAAGGCGACCGCCTTGGCGGCGATGACGTGCATCAGCGGGCCGCCCTGGGTGCCGGGGAAGACCAATGAGTTGAGCTTCTTCTCGATCTCCGGGTTGGCTTTGGCCAGGATCAGACCACCACGCGGGCCGCGCAGGGTCTTGTGCGTAGTGGTGGTGGTGACGTCGGCGATGGCAACCGGGCTGGGGTAGTGCCCGGCGGCGATCAGGCCGGCGACGTGGGCCATGTCGACAAATAGGTAGGCACCCACCTCGTCGGCGATGTCGCGGAAGCGCTGCCAGTCGACCACCCGGGAGTAGGCGGAGAAGCCGGCGACGATCATTTTCGGCTTGTGTTCCCGGGCTAGACGCTCTACCTCGTCATAGTCGATCTCGCCGGTCGCGGGGTTAAGGCCATACTGTACGGCGTTGTAGATTTTGCCCGAAAAGTTGGGCTTGGCACCGTGGGTGAGGTGGCCGCCGTGGGCCAGGCTCATGCCGAGTATGGTGTCGCCGGGCTGGCAGAGCGCCATGTAGACGGCGGCGTTGGCCTGGGAGCCGGAGTGAGGCTGCACGTTGGCGTAGTCGGCGTCGAACAGTGCCTTGGCGCGGTCGATGGCGAGTTGCTCTGCCACATCGACATTCTCGCATCCGCCGTAGTATCTTTTGTGCGGGTAGCCTTCGGCATATTTGTTGGTGAGCACGCTGCCCTGAGCCTGCATTACCCGAGGACTGGTATAGTTCTCAGAAGCGATCAGCTCGATGTGCTCCTCCTGGCGGCGTTCTTCTGCCTGGATGGAGGCCCAGAGCTCATCGTCATACCCTTGAATTTGCATACTCTTGTCAAACATGGTGCGCTATCTCTGCCCGATTAAAAACAAGTAAATATACCAAATTCGTTGGGTATAGTCTCGTTTTGCAATGTCGCCATTAGGCTGTTTTGAGGGCTGGGTTCAGGCTCGCGCCAGTGGCGCTTTTATGGGTGGTGGTTTTGCTTTACCAAGGGCTGAAAAGACGTTAGGTTTCGCGGTTTTACAGATCTAATTCATGCCCTGAATCGGGCAACAGGGGGAGGAATGCTTGGAGTAGCGAGAATCTTTTGGCTGGTGTGGCTGGCGGCCTCTCTGCTGCCGCTGTCAACCAGTGCCGCTGAGCTGACGATGGGTGAGGCGATCGATAAAGCGGGGCGGCAGCGCATGTTGACCCAGCGGATCGTCAAGGCCTATGCCATGATGGGCCAGGATATCAGCTATCGGAAGGCGAAGAAGCAGCTGCGCAGTGGAGAGAAGCTGTTTGCGAAACAGCTTGCCGAGCTTCAGGCCTTTAAGGTCAATTCGGCAGTCTCGCAGGAGTTGGAGCGTGTGGCCGCGCTCTGGAAGAGTTTTAGGGCGCTGGCAACAAAACGTCCGGAGCGGAAATCGGCTGAGAGGCTGCGCGCCCAGGCCGAGCAGTTGCTACAGGCCGCACATCAGGTAGTGCTGCATTTGGAAGCAGCCTCGGGAGCCAAGGCAGGGCGGCTGGTCAATCTGTCCGGTCGCCAACGGATGCTCTCGCAGCGTATGGGTAGTATCTATCTGCTACGCAGTTGGGGCTTTGAGAATCCGATCTATGAGGAGGATTATAAGAAGGCCGTGCGTGAGTTTTCCGAGGCGTTGCAGGTATTGCTCACCGCACCTGAAAATACGCCGGAAATCGACAAGATGCTGCGTGATGTCGAGGGTAGATGGAAGCTGTTCCAGCTAAGCAACAAGATGGATAGCGGCCAGTTTGTGCCGACTTTGGTAACCCGGGCGCTGGATCAGATTCTGGTGAAAATGAACACAGTTACCGGAATGTATGCCGCGTTATTGAAATAGAACCCGTCTGATTCCGCGTTGGCCTGTGCTGTGCCAGGCCAACGCCCCCTCGAATTACTTGCTACCCGCTGAGTAGGATGCGCTGAGGCACGAGCCGCACCAATCAGGGCTTTCCCTGAGCTGCTTTCGGGTTATAATCACGCCCCTTTGTGGAGGCTCTGGTATCCAGAGCTCGATTGACAGTTTATGGTGGCTGGCATCGGTCCCCTCGCAACGAGAAGCTGTGAACCCCGTCAGGCCCGGAAGGGAGCAGCGGCAGCAGTGGCATCGTGTGCCGGGGTGCGGCTGGTGTCCGCCGCCACCCAATTTCTCCCATACTCTCCGGGCGCTGCTGGAATTGTGATTCCGCAGCGCCGATGGGGTACACTTCGGCCCTAGTTTCCCCGGCACTATTCGATTCATGTCCTACCAGGTACTTGCCCGAAAATGGCGCCCGCGCCTGTTCAATCAGCTCGTTGGCCAGGAGCATGTGGTCAAGGCGTTGAGCAACGCGTTGGACAACGATCGCCTACACCACGCCTATCTCTTTACCGGCACCCGCGGCGTCGGCAAGACCACCCTGGCACGGATTCTGGCCAAGTCGCTCAACTGTGAGCGCGGCGTCAGCTCCACCCCCTGTGGCGTCTGCAATAGCTGTCGGGAGGTGGACGAGGGCCGATTTGTCGATCTGCTGGAGGTGGACGCGGCCTCCCGTACCAAGGTCGATCAGACCCGCGAACTGCTGGAGAATGTCCCCTTCGCGCCGGTCAGGGGCCGTTACAAGGTCTATTTGATCGATGAAGTCCATATGTTTTCCGCAAGTAGTTTCAATGCCTTATTGAAGACACTTGAGGAACCACCTCCGCATGTGAAGTTTGTGCTGGCGACCACCGACCCGCAGAAGGTGCCGGTTACCGTGCTCTCCCGCTGCCTGCAGTTCAACCTCAAGCGACTCACCAATGAACAGATCAGTGGACAGCTGCAGAAAATCCTCAAACAGGAGCAGATCGCCCACGATGCCGAGGCCCTGACCCTGCTGGCGCGTGGCGCCGATGGCAGTATGCGTGATGGCCTCAGTCTGCTCGATCAGGCGATCGCCTTCGGTGGTGGAGAGGTCAAAGGGGCCGAGGTACGCGAGATGCTCGGCACCATCGGTGGCGAGTGGAGCTATGCGCTACTGGATGCGCTGGCCGCCAGTGAAGCGGCGCAATTGCTGCAGGCGGTGGCCTCGATGGCCGAGCTGGCCCCCGACTACGCCACGGCCCTGCAGGATCTGCTGCAACTGTTGCATCAGGTGGCGCTCTGTCAGCTGGTCCCCGGCGTGGCGCCAGCTGAATTGTTTGATGCCGCCAGGGTGAGCGGATTTGCCGAGCAGATCCCCCAGGAGGATCTGCAGCTGTTCTATCAGATTGGACTGAAGGGGCAGGAGGAACTGCCCTTGGCGCCGACTCCACGTAGCGGGTTCGAGATGGTATTGCTGCGCATGCTCGCCTTTCGGCCGGTGTCGGGAAGCAGGGACAAGGTCGGTGTCAGTGCAAAACCACAGGGAAAAACGGCTGCTGCAGCGCCACGCCCCAAAGTGGTTCAGGCACAGCCCAAGGCAGCGCGTCCTCAGGCCTCAACTGCGGCGCCAGCTGCCGCTGCGGGTGAGTGTCGAGATCCAAGCCGCTGGGGCGAGTTTGTCGCCACCATGCGGCTTGGTGGTATCGCCAGCCAGCTGGCTGGCAACTGCACCTTCGGCTCTTGGGACGGCACGCAACTGACCCTCAAGCTCGATCCGGTCGGTCAACAGTTGCGCGTTGGGCAGTCTGAAAAACGCCTGCAGGAGGGAGTGAAACGCCTGCTTGGTGAGCAGGCCAGGCTGGTGATCGTTGTCGAAGCGTCGGAGCAGGAGACCCCCGCCAAAGCCTCGGTCCGGCAGCAGAATGAGCGCCAACAGGATGCCCGAGCAGCGATGCAAAACGATCCGTTTGTGCGCGAGATGGAGGAGCATTTCGATGCCCAGTTGGTGAACGGGTCAATCCGGCCGGTCGATCCGAAGTGATGCAACAGCGCAGTTCGGGCTAGAATTCCAAGATTACAACCCCTCGAAAATACCATAGGCTATCCGGGTTGGTGGAGGGGTAAAGTTAGAGTCACCGTTGCAGGCGACGCTGTGAATATGAATCCAAGAGGTTAGAAGATCATGAAGGGTGCGATTGGCAATCTGATGAAGCAGGCGCAGAAAATGCAGGCCGAGATGCAGCAGGCCCAGGAGCGGCTCGCTCAGGAGGAGGTAGCCGGTGAATCGGGTGGCGGCCTGGTCAAGGTGATCATCAATGGCAAGCACGAGGTGCGCCGTGTCACCATCGATGAGAGTCTGTTGAGCGACGACAAGGAGATGCTCGAGGATCTGGTCGCCGCGGCATTCAACGATGCCAGCCAGCGGGTCAGCCAGAAGATGCAGGAGAGCATGGCCGACCTCACCTCCGGCATGGGCCTGCCACCGGGCATGAAACTGCCGTTCTGAGCCGATGGCCGCCTCTCTGCTTGATCAGCTAATGAGTTCGTTGCGCTGCCTGCCTGGTGTCGGCGCCAAGTCGGCACAGCGTATGGCCTACCATCTGCTGGAGCGTGACCGGGAGGGCGGTCGTCGACTCGCCGCGGTGATGGCCAAGGCGATCCAACAGATCGGCCATTGCCAGCGCTGTCGTACCCTGAGCGAGCAGGAGCTTTGCCAGATCTGCAGTAGCAAGAAGCGGGATTCGCAGCTGATCTGTGTGGTCGAGACCCCCTCGGAACTGGCGGTGATCGAAAACTCTATCGACTACCGTGGCCACTACTTCGTGTTGGGCGGGCGGCTCTCGCCCATCGATGGTATCGGCCCGCGTGAGTTGGGGCTCGACCTGCTGGCGGCGCGCCTCGAGGAAGGTGAGATCGAAGAGGTGATCCTGGCCACTAACGCCACTGTGGAGGGGGAGATGACCGCCCGCTACATCCACGACATGGCCGAGGCCCGTGGCATCAAGACCACGCGCATCGCCCAGGGTGTGCCGATGGGCGGCGAACTGGAATATATCGACGGCGCAACCTTGGCTCATGCCTTTGCCGGTCGTTCCAATTTCTGAACCCCTCACAAAAAACTCATCTAACACGGTAGGTAGCGCCAATATGCTTTTGTTTAACAAGGATATTTGGCTTTAAGTTTCCATTTGATTGATCCCGCCCGCGGCGTGGAAATGAGGAGTGACAATGGACAGCTGTCTTTTCTGCAAAATGGCAAAGGGTGAGATCAAGCCCGATACGGTCTACGAAGACGATGAGATACTGGCGTTTCGTGACATCAATCCCCAGGCGCCGCTACACATTCTGGTGATCCCCAAGCGCCACATCGCCACGCTCAATGACCTGACCCCGGCAGATGCCGAGCTGGTAGGCAAGCTGGTGCTGACTGCACAGCAGATCGCGGAGCAAGAGGGTTTTTCAGAGCAGGGCTATCGAACTCTATTTAACTGCAATGCCGATGGTGGACAGGAGGTCTTCCATATCCACCTGCACCTGCTGGGCGGACGTCGGATGAGCTGGCCGCCGGGCTGATTTTCCATATGAGTGAGTCACAGCGAGCGGAATACCGCTCCCAATCCAGCAAGTCGGCCAGTCCGGCCGATACCGGTTCGCGCCCCTATACCCTGAAGATCGAGGAGATGAGCTGCGCCGCCTGCGTGAGTCGGGTGGAGCAGGCGATTCGTTCGGTAGATGGGGTGCAGGATGTGGCGGTGAACCTGCTTGAGGGACAGGCCCAAGTGGTGGGTGGCGATCCGATTCAGGTGGCCGAGCATGTCAGCGCTCAAGGTTACCCGGCGCAGCCGGATCAAGCGGCAGCACCGCTGGCGGATGGCGGCGAAGAGTACCTGATCGAGATCGAGGATATGAGCTGCTCCGCCTGTGTGGGGGCAGTGGAGCGGGCGGTTGGCGCGGTGAGCGGCGTCGATTCCGTGCAGGTCAGTCTGCTGGAGCGCCAGGCGCGGGTCAGTGGTGGCGATCCTGTCGCGGCCGTGCAGGCGGTGATCGAACAGGGTTATCAGGCTAGCCTGCAACAGCCGGGGCGTCCGGTTGATCGTTTTCAGTTCCGGTTTGCTGCGCCCTTGAGTGAAGCACAACAGCAGCAGTTGCAACCACTTCTGCTTGGACTCGATCCGCAATTGACGATGCAAACTCTGCCTCAGGGGATAGCGTTGGAGAGCCGCGCTCATCCGGCGGATCTGCTGCTGGCGGTGCAAAAGATCTGTCCTGATGCTGAACTGGAGGAGCAGTTCGACGACCCGCAGCTGGAACAGGAGCGGCGGGCGCGCCGAGAACTGCGGCGTTCGATCTGGCGGGCAGCTCTGGCGGGGAGCGCAGGTATCGGTCTGATGGTCGCCAGTCACTCCGGCTGGCTGCCGCCCCTGGAGGGCAATCGCGGGCTGTGGCTGGGGATTGCGCTGCTGTTTCTCGGCGTGATCGGCTTTAGCGGTGGTCACTACTACCGTGGTGCCTGGAAGCAGGCTCGCCACGCTTCTGCCAATATGGATACCTTGGTGGCGTTGGGGACCGGCGCGGCCTGGATCGCTTCATTGCTGGCGATCGTTGCGCCTGAATGGGTCGTTACCGATGCGCTCTACCTGGATGCCTCGGTGATAATCCTCGCCTTTCTGCAGTTCGGTCATCTGTTGGAGGTGCGGGCCAAACGTACCACTAGCCAGGCGATCGGCAGCTTGCTGGAGTCGGTGCCTAAGCGGGCATCGCTGCTCAGAGGCAGCGAGGAGGTGGTGATCCCTGCCTCGCTGGTACAGATCGGGGATCGCGTGCGGGTGCGCCCGGGGGAGAAGATCCCGGTGGATGGGCAGGTGCTGCAGGGGCATTCCTCGGTGGATGAGTCGATGATCAGTGGCGAGTCGCTGCCCCAAGAGCGGGGGAGTGGTGATAGGGTGATCGGCGGTACGGTCAACGGCAGTGGTGCACTGCTGCTGGAGGTCAGCCGGATCGCCGGCCAGACCACCCTGGCCCAGATCATCCGCATGGTGAAACAGGCGCAGATGAGCAAGCCGCCGATCGCCCGGCTGGTCGATCGGGTGGCGGCGGTGTTTGTGCCGGTGGTGGTGACGATCAGCCTATTATCGTTTGTCGTCTGGATGGCGCTGGCCCCGGCCCCGGCGTTGCCGCTGGCCCTGACCGCCGCCATTGCGGTGCTGGTGATCGCCTGCCCTTGTGCCCTGGGGTTGGCCACCCCGATCGCTATCATGGTGGGCACGGCACGGGCGGCCCAGTTCAACATCCTGATCCGTAACAGCGAGGCGTTGGACGGGGCGAGCCGCCTGACCCATCTAGTATTGGACAAGACTGGCACCCTGACCCAGGGACGACCGCTGCTGCACAAGATTTATCCCCTCGATACGGCGACAGAGGATCTCTGCCTGCAACTGGCTGCGGCGCTGGAACAGGAGTCGGAACACCCGCTGGCTCATGCGATCACCTCGGCAGCGCGGGAGGCTGGCCTGACGATCCCCCCAGCCAACGCCTTTCATGCCCTGCCGGGGCAGGGTGGAGAGGCCGAGGTTGCCGGTCAGGCGGTGTTGATCGGTAACCGGCGGCTGCTGGCGCAGCGGGGGGTGACGATACCGCCGTCGCTGCTAAAACAGGCGGAGCAGGAGGCCTCGGCGGGGGGGTAGTCTGGTCTGGCTGGCCCTCCGTGGGCGTCTGCTCGGGTTGCTGGTGGTGAAAGATCCGATCCGCGCCGATACCCCGGCGGCGGTGCGGCTGTTGCAGCGTCAGGGGATCCGGCTGGTGCTCTGTAGCGGTGACAGCCGCCACACTGCCGAGGCGGTGGCCACCCAGCTTGGCATCGACGAGGTGCACGGGGAGATGCTGCCGGAGGGCAAGCTCAAGGTGGTGCAGATGCTACAGGCTCAGGGGCATCGGGTCGGCATGGTCGGGGATGGGGTGAACGACGCGCCGGCCCTGGCCCAGGCCGACACCGGCTTTGCCATCGGCAGCGGCACCGATGTGGCGATCGACAACGCCGATGTGACCCTGGCGGGGGACTCCCTGGCCAGCGTCAGCACTGCCATCGCCATCTCCCGCGCCACCCTGCGCAATATCCGCCAGAATCTGTTTGGCGCCTTCATCTACAATCTGATCGGTATCCCGCTGGCGGCCGGTCTGTTCTACCCGTTTACCGGCTGGCTGCTGCCGCCGATGTTTGCCAGCCTGGCGATGGCGCTCTCTTCGGTGACCGTGGTGAGTAACGCCAACCGGCTGCGATTTTTTAAACCCGACCTAGAGGAGATGTCGATGTCTGTAGAACTGAAAGTGACCGGGATGACCTGTCCCCACTGTGTGGCCCATGTAAAAAAGGCCCTGGAGGCGGTGTCTGAGGTGGAGTCGGCGGAGGTTGATCTGGAGTCGAGTCGTGCTCTGGTCAAAGGTAGTGCCGATACGGCACAGCTGCTGGGTGCGGTAGAGCAGGCGGGTTACTCCGCAGAGCTTGTCTAGAGTTGGTAATCGGAGCTGTGCCTCTGTGTGGCAGGAAAAGGTCTAAAATGTAGACATTGTCGCACTTCGAGGGATTATTGATCCTGTAATCTGGATTACAATTCCCTGCCAGATAAGCATCGAATTCGATTGAAGGGAGCGGAGTTGGAAATACGGGGTTCAATCATCGCCCTGCCGACACGGCCCGTGCACGAGCGCGAGGTCGATCCCTCCCGTATTGCCCCCCGTCCAGAAACCACTGATCCGACCCTGGTGGAGCGGTCGACGCTCCGTCCTGTGGCGACGCCAGAGCGGGCAGAGGCGCTCTTTGCCAGGCGCCATCGCCAGCAGAATCTGGCACAGGACGAGATCGACCAACGTGCCCGCCAGGCCCTGAATGCCTACCAATCTCTCGATCAGATCAATGAGCGGGATTACGTCAGCGCCGTGTTGGGCATCGACGAATACGCCTGATCGGCTGGTATCGCCAGATGATCCTCCAGGATGCAGCTGGCACGACTTCCTTCGCAATCCTTTAACTCCCCCCATGGAGAGTCCATCTTGAAGACTCCAATCCGCTCAGGATAGCGCTCCTGCAGGAGCGCTACGATTGAGCGGCAAGCAGGCGTCTCACAGGGGGTTATGCATGGTCTATGTGCTGGTGATATTGGGGGGGCTGCTAGCGATGGCCCTGCTGGGAAGTGAGGGGGCTGTTTTTGGCGCAGTGATTGGCTGGCTTGTGGGCAAGTTGCTCAGGCTGGAGGGCCGTCTCTCTCGGCTAGCACACGAGCTGGAACAGTTGCAGAGGGAGAGGTCGGTTGTGCAGCCCGCTGAGTCACTCGACGCGCAACGGGTCAAGCCGCCAGTTGCAGCGCCGGAAGCCGCAGAAGTGATGCCAAAACGGACTCCTGAAGCCCCGTCTGAGGTGCTGCGGACTCCTCCGGAAATCACTGCATCCATGTCCTTTGAACCGCCTGATCCCTCCCTGAAGAAGCCTGCTCGCAGTGACTGGTTGGTCAGCTTGACTGAATGGCTCAAAGGCTATCTGACTGGTGGCAACCTGATCGTGCGTGTCGGCGTCATCGTGCTCTTTTTCGGTGTCGCCTTTCTATTGAAATATGCCGCCGAGCACAGCCAACTGCCGATGGAGTTGCGCCTGGTCGGCGTGGCACTGGGCGGTGTATTGATGCTGGGTTTCGGTTGGCGACTGCGCCACCAGCGAGAGAGCTATGCCCTGGCGCTACAGGGTGGGGCGGTGGGGTTGCTCTATCTGACCGTGTTTGCCGCGCTGCGCCTCTACAATCTGATTCCCGCCAGCATGGCATTTGTGCTGCTGTTGCTGTTTGTCGCTTTTTCGGCACTGTTGGCACTGCTGCAGAACTCCCGGGCATTGGCGGTGTTGGGCAGCGCCGGTGGCTTTCTTGCACCGTTGCTGATCTCCACCGGGGAGGGGAGCCATGTCGCCCTGTTCGGCTACTATCTGCTGCTCAATGGCGGCATCCTGGCGATCGCATGGTTCCGTGCCTGGCGCATCCTCAATCTGCTCGGGTTTGGCGCCACCTTCGTTATTGGCAGCCTCTGGGGTTTTCAGTTCTATCACTCCGAATTCTTCGCCACCACTGAGCCCTTCCTGATCACCTTCTTTTTGATGTATGTGGCGGTGGCGGTGCTGTTCGCGCTGCGTCAGCCACCCAATCTCAGAGGCTGGGTAGATGGTTCACTGGTGTTTGGCGTGCCGCTGGCGACGGCGGCGCTGCAGGCCGCGCTGGTAAAGGATTTTGAGTATGGACTGGCGTTCAGTGCCCTGGCCTTGGGCGGTTTCTATATCAGCCTGGCGGCGCTGCTGTTCCGCCGCGGCGGAGAGAGTCTGCGCCTGCTCTGTGAGAGCTTCCTCGCGACCGGTATGGTGTTCTCCACCCTGGCTATTCCGTTCGCCCTGGAGGGGCGTCTGAGTTCTGCCTTTTGGGCGCTGGAGGGGGCTGCGATGATCTGGATCGGTAGCCGTCAGTCGCGCCTGCTGCCGCGGCTGTTCGGCCTGTTGCTGCAGCTGCTGGCCGGGCTGCTCTATCTCGAAGCGGGGTATCGCATCGACTGGGGGCTGCCGCTGCTCAACAGCCTCTATCTGGGGGCGGCGCTGATCGCCTTTGCCGGCATCTTCAGCGCCTTCTATCTCGATCGCCATCGGCAGCAGAGCCATCAGCTGGAGCAGCGATTGGTCCCACTGTTGTTTGCTTGGGGGCTGCTCTGGTGGCTTGGCGGGAATTTTCAGGAGATCCTGCACTTTGCTCAGGGGATCGATGAATCGAGTTGGCTGCTGCTCTTGCTGACGGCCACCGCAGTGGGGGCGGAGCTACTGCGTCGGCGGCTCGACTGGTCGCGCCTGCGCCTGGTCTCTCTGGGATTGTTGCCGGCACTGCTGCTGATGCTGGTGGCGATGGGGCAGGTCCACGGCCATTACCTGATCAGCTGGGCGGGCTTGGGCTGGGTGCTGATGTTTGCCGCACTCTACTGGATCATACGCGGGCTGGAGTGGGATGAGATGCCGCCCCAACTGCAGCGCTACTGGCATGCCGGCAGCTTCTGGGCGCTCTGCTGGCTGTTGAGTCTGGAGGCGGCTTGGCGGATCGATAGACTGATTGCCGGTGGCCATGGCTGGGAGTTGAGCGTCTGGGGTTTGGTGCCGTTGTTGATGGTGCTGCTGGCGACGCATGGCGGGCGACTGCTGCGCTGGCCGCTGGCGCAGCTCGCGGATCTCTATGCGACCGCCATTGCAGCACCGCTGGTCGCCTGGCTGCTAGGTTGGGTGGTGGTGGCCAATCTGACTAGTACCGGTGACCCTCGGCCTCTGGCCTATCTGCCGCTGCTCAACCCCCTCGATCTGACCATGCTGTCTGTGTTTTTGCTACTGGTGAAGTGGTGGCAGCGGGCCGGTGGCTGGCTGCTGGAGCAGGGGCTGGTGGCCCGTTACTACTTTGCGCTGTTGGGCGCCAGCCTGTTTCTCTGGCTAAACGGGATACTGGCACGCACGATACATCACTGGGCCGGGGTGCCTTTTACTGCCGATGCTCTGTTCGATTCACAGATTCTGCAGGCGGGGCTGGCAATGCTGTGGGCGCTGCTCGGCCTGGTCGGAATGGTGGTGGGCCATCGTCGCCACTCTCGTCTGCTCTGGCTGGTGGGGGCCGGGCTGATGGGGATGGTGGTGGTGAAGCTGTTCCTGATCGATCTCTCCAACACTGCCACCCTGGCGCGTATTGTCGCCTTTCTGGGAGTAGGGGCGCTGCTGTTGCTGGTGGGCTATCTTGCTCCGGTGCCACCCCGCCAGCCCCAGTCAGAGAGCGTGGAGGAGCAGTCATGAAGTCCACGATTCTGTTGTCTCTGCTGCTGCTCTCCACCTTGGCGGTGGCCGATCGAACTGCACTGGCGCCGGCCGATTTCGCCTGGGGGATAAGGCTGCATCCCAGTGGTGAGAGGCCACTCTATGAGTTGTCGGTGCCACTGGCGGTCTACCAGGGGGTTGTGCGCAGTGATCTGGGCGACCTGAGCCTGTTCAACGCCCAAGGGAGCCAAGTGCCCCATGCCCTGCAACGGCTGTCCAGTCAGCAGCCGGCTGAAAAACAGCTGCGGCAGGTCAAGCTCTTCCCGCTCTTCGGTCCCAGCGAGGCCACGCTTCAGCTGATCGCGATGCAGATGAGTCAGCCGGCCGGGGATGGACAGCTGACCCTCTACACCCGCGAAATGAAACAGTCTCAGGATGAGGTGCTGCATGGCTATCTGCTGCAACTGTGGGGGGACGATGAACCTCCCGCCGTTGAGGGGCTGATCCTGCAGTGGGCTGCCGGGGAGCGAGGCTTTGTGCAGCGTCTTAGGCTGGAGCAGAGTAACGATCTTAGTCATTGGTCGCTGCTCACCGACAAAGCGGTGATTGCCGACCTGCAGCACAATGGCGAGCAGCTGCAACAGCAGCGGATCCCGCTGGGCAGACGTCCGCCCCGCTATCTGCGACTGACCCCGGCTGATCAGAGCCGGCCGGTCAGGCTCAGCTCGGTCCAGCTCGAACTTGGCGGGGCCCAGCCTGTGATCGAGCCCGAGTCGATGGTGATCGCCGATCTGCAACGGGTGGCGGCGGGCGACTACCGTTTTCAGATCCCTGTCAGCCTGCCCCTAAGCGGGATCGAGATTCTGCCCCAGGAGCCGAATAGCCTAGCGCGGGTCAGGCTCTACTCCCGGGGCGGACCGAAGGAACGCTGGCAGCAGCGTGCTGCCGGGCTGATCTACAGCCTGCAGAGTGAGGGCGTGCAGATGCAGCAGAGCAGTCTGGCGTTGACGCCGGTGGCTGATCGCTACTGGCGGTTGCGAGTGGATAAGTCGGGGGGCGGCTTCGGCAAAACAGCGCCCCGCATCGAGCTACACTGGATCCCTCACCGGCTGCGTTTTGCCGCCCGCGGCGATGGGCCTTTTCTGCTCGCCTATGGCAGTGCCCGAGTGCAAGCGGAGCAGAGTGCGGATCTCTGGCAAGGGTTCAGTGCAGGGCAGCAGGATCACCTGGTCAGTCGGCAGGTAGGGATCGATGTGCCTGAATCTCTCGCGGGGGAAGCAGTGTTATCACCCCCGCTGGTGGGTGATTGGAAGCAGTGGTTGCTATGGGGGGTGCTGATCCTTGCCAGTCTGCTGTTGGGCTGGATGGCCTGGTCCACGGCTCGGCAGCTCGCCAGGCAGGGAGGGAGCTGATCTGAGGAGCACTTCTCCCCGTGTGAATGGCCCCAGCTTCGATGCGTTTGTACCGTCTGCGGTACTCTGCGAATAGAGTGATGGTCAGCTGAATCGACTTCAGCAACAGCCGACCTACCACCTGAATTGTGCCGCAGCATTGGATAATTTGGAGCAGCGATGCTGCCCTCCATGACTCGTTTCGATGCTCCCGATGCTCCCTAAAGCGCGAGCACGCCGATCCATCCTAGTATCAGCACAAAGGCGAGTATCCACATCAGGGTGTGGCGAATGTTGCTTCTACGCATCTCGACCTCCCGGACAGGTCATCTCCTGCCCTCTATCTTCAACATAGTCCCGGATGCGGGTGGCTGCAATGCAGGACCCGCCAATCAACTCGCCAGCGCTTTTCCTGTATGATTGCCGACCTGTTTTGATTGACAAGAAAAGGCCAGACGATGCTCATTCTCCGTGGTGCGCCCGCGCTCTCTGATTTTCGCCTGAAGAAACTCGCCCGGCGGCTTGAAACGCTGCTCGGCAGGCCGATCGGTGTCTATGCTGAGTTCATGCATTTTGCCGAGCTGAGCCAGCCCCTGGATGCAGCAGAGGGCGAGGTGCTGCAACAGCTGCTGCGTTATGGTCCGCAGTTGTCAGAGCACGATCCTGAGGGGAGTCTGCTGCTGGTAGTGCCACGGCCCGGCACCATCTCTCCCTGGTCTACAAAGGCGACTGATATTGCCCACCATTGCGGTCTGCAGAAGATCGAGCGGTTGGAACGGGGCATGGCCTACTATCTGCAACTGGAAGATGGCGAACTCTCCAATGGCGAAAGTAGAGTGCTCGCAGCCCTGCTGCACGACCGCATGACCGAGGTGGTGCTGGCCGGGATGGATGAGGCGGACTGCCTGTTCAGTCATGCTGAGCCCAAGCCATTCACGCGCGTTGATCTACTGGAAGGGGGGCGGCCTGCCCTGGAGCGTGCCAATGACGAGCTGGGTTTGGCCCTCTCCGACGACGAGATCGACTATCTGCTGGAGAGCTTTCAGGGGCTGGGGCGCAATCCCAGCGACGTCGAGCTGATGATGTTCGCCCAGGCCAACTCCGAGCACTGTCGCCACAAGATCTTCAACGCTGACTGGATTATCGACGGCGAGCCTCAGCAGCGCTCCCTGTTCAAGATGATCCGCAACACCACCGACTGCTCACCGGACGGTGTGCTCTCCGCCTACAAGGACAACGCGGCAGTGATGGCCGGCCCGCGCGCTGAACGTTTCTTGCCGGATCCCAAAGATGGGGTCTACAGCTTCGGCGAAGAGGAGATCCACATCCTGATGAAGGTGGAGACCCACAACCACCCCACTGCCATCTCTCCCGATCCTGGCGCGGCCACCGGCTCCGGCGGCGAGATCCGCGACGAGGGCGCTACCGGCAAGGGCTCTAAGCCGAAGGCAGGGTTGAACGGCTTCTCGGTTTCCAACCTGCGCCTGCCCGGCGGCGAAGAGCCCTGGGAGCAGGATAACGGCAAGCCGGGGCGTATCGTCTCGGCCCTCGATATCATGCTCGAAGGGCCGATCGGCGCTGCCTCCTTCAACAACGAGTTTGGTCGGCCCAATCTGTGCGGTTACTTTCGCACCTACGAACAATGGGTGGCAGGGCCGGACGGTGAAGAGCTGCGCGGCTACCACAAGCCGATCATGCTCGCCGGCGGGCTCGGCAACATCCGTGGCGAACATATCGAGAAGACGACCTTCCCAGCGGGCTCGCCGTTGGTGGTGCTGGGTGGCCCGGCGATGCTGATCGGCCTGGGCGGTGGCGCCGCCTCGTCGATGGCCAGCGGCACCTCAGCGGAGGATCTCGACTTCGCCTCGGTACAGCGCTCCAACCCCGAGATGGAACGTCGTTGCCAGGAGGTGATCGATGCCTGCTGGGCACGCGGCGGCGAGAACCCGATCCTGTTTATCCACGACGTGGGTGCCGGCGGCCTCTCCAACGCCCTGCCGGAGCTGGTCAAGGATGCCGGCCGTGGCGGCAGATTTGAGCTGCGCATGGTGCCCAACGATGACCCCGGCATGGCGCCGATGGAAATCTGGTGTAACGAGTCCCAGGAGCGCTACGTGATGGCGATCGACGTTGAGCGGCTTGACGAGTTCAAGGCGATCTGCGAGCGCGAACGCTGCCCCTACGCGGTGGTGGGGGAGGCCACCGATGAGGAGCACCTGCTGCTGGGCGACGCCCACTTCAACAACAAACCGATCGATCTGCCGATGCCGCTGTTGTTTGGCAAGGCGCCGCGGATGCTGCGTGACGTGCATCATCGGCCTTTCGCTAAGCCAGAACTTGATACCAGCGAGATCGACCTGAAGGAGGCGGCGCTGCGGGTGCTGCGCTTGCCGACGGTGGCGAACAAGACCTTCCTGATCTCCATCGGTGACCGTTCGATCACCGGTATGGTGGCCCGCGACCAGATGGTCGGCCCCTGGCAGGTGCCGGTGGCTGATCTGGCGGTTACTACCTCCGGCTTGATGGGCCACACAGGTGAGGCGATGGCGATGGGCGAGCGCACCCCGCTGGCGCTGCTTGATGCGCCGGCCTCCGGGCGGATGGCGATCGGTGAGGCGATCACCAATATCGCCGCCGCGCAGATCGGCAAGATCGGCGATATCAAGCTCTCCGCCAACTGGATGGCTCCGGCGGGTCACACTGGTGAGGATGCCAGGCTCTACGAGACCGTCAAGGCGGTGGGTATGGAACTCTGTCCGGCACTCGGCATCGCGATTCCGGTAGGCAAGGACTCGATGTCGATGAAGACGGTCTGGCAGGAGGGGGAGGAGCAGCGCGAGGTAACCGCGCCGCTGTCGCTGATCATCTCCGCCTTCGCCCCGGTGGAGGACGTGCGTGGCACCCTGACACCGCAGCTGCGCAGCGATCAGGGGGATAGCGACCTGATCCTGATCGACCTGGGCAAAGGGCATAATCGGCTCGGCGCCACGGCGCTGGCCCAGGTCTACAAGCAGATCGGCCATGAAGGCGCCGATCTGGATGACGCGGAGACGTTGACGCGTTTCTTCGATGTGATCCAGGAGCTGAATCGGGACGGGCTGCTGCTGGCCTACCATGACCGCTCTGACGGCGGCCTTCTCGCCACCCTTGCTGAGATGGCCTTTGCCGGTCGCACCGGCCTGAACATCGAGCTAGATGATCTCCCCGGCGAGCCGTTGGCGCTGCTGTTCAACGAGGAGCTGGGCGCGGTGGTGCAGGTGCGCCATACCGATACTGACGATGTGCTGAAGGCGCTGCACGATGCCGGGCTGGGCCACTGTTCGCAAGTGATCGGCGCCCTTAACGACGATCAGCAGATCCGGGTCTCCCGCACGGGCAAGCTGCTGCTGGAGGCAAGTCGGGTGGAGCTGCAACAGGCTTGGTCAGAGGTAACCCGGCAGATGCAGGCGCTGCGCGATAATCCCAGCTGTGCCGAGGAGGAGTTCGAGCGCATCGCGGCAGACGATCCGGGCATTCAGGTCTCTCTCAGTTTTGATCCGGCGGAGGATGTGGCGGGGCCAATGATTGCCAGCGGGGTCCATCCGAAGATAGCGATCCTGCGCGAACAGGGGGTTAACGGCCAACTGGAGATGGCAGCATCGTTTCATCGCGCCGGTTTCGAGTGTGTCGATGTGCATATGTCCGACATCATCGAGGGGCGGCACTCGCTGGATGAGTTCAAGGGGCTGGTGGCCTGCGGTGGTTTCTCCTACGGCGACGTGCTCGGCGCCGGCGAGGGCTGGGCCAAGTCGATTCTCTTCAACAGTCGTGCGCGGGATCAGTTTCAGACCTTCTTCGAGCGTAGCGACAGCTTCTCGCTGGGGGTCTGCAACGGCTGCCAGATGCTCTCCAATCTGCATGAGTTGATCCCTGGGGCCGAGAACTGGCCCCATTTTGTGCGCAACCGCTCGGAGCAGTTCGAGGCGCGCTTTGTCAGTGTCGAGGTGGGCGAGACAAACTCGGTTCTGCTGGCAGGCATGGCGGGTTCGCGAATGCCGATCGCGGTGGCGCACGGCGAGGGCAGGGCGGAGTTTCACGATGCAGCGCAGCTGGCCGCGGCTCAGTCGCAGGTGGCGTTGCGCTATGTGGAGAACAGCGGTGAGCCGGCCAGTCGTTATCCGGCCAACCCCAACGGCTCGCCAGAAGGTATCACCGGCCTAACCTCCAGTGATGGCCGGGTCACCATCATGATGCCGCATCCGGAACGGGTGGTTCGCACTCTGCAGAACTCCTGGCACCCGGATGAGTGGGGTGGTGATGCCCCCTGGCTGCGGCTGTTCCGGAATGCCCGGGTATGGGTGGGCTGAGCCTCTCCTCTTCTTTAGATAAACGGCTATGCCGGGTTTTGTTGCTGGATTTGGGAACTAATGGATTTATCTGTATCGACGACTATCGATGATCTTATCGAACGTTATGATGGCTTTCTGCTCGATGCCTCTGGTGTTTTGGTCGACCGGCGGGGGGTGCTGCCGGGGGCGGAGGCATTTATCCATCGCCTGAATGCGATGGCCATACCTTATTTGGTGCTGACCAACTCTGCGTCACGGCTACCTTCGACGATGGTAATGGACTATCTGCGTCAGAGGCTGGAGATTGCGGAGTTCTCCATCCTCACCTCAGGTATGTTGCTGGAAGCTTACTTTGTCAAACGCGGCCTGGTCGGTTGCGGCTGCCTGGTGTTGGGCCCTGAAGAGTCAGAGGATTATGTGCGCCGCGCCGGTGGATACCCAGAGCCGTTAAGAGAAGGGGTCGATGCGGATGTGCTGGTGATCGCGGATCAGAAGGGATTCGACTGCGTGGAAGGTATGAACAAGGCGCTGAGCATGGTGATGCGGCGGTTTGATATGGGCCACCCGGTGGAGTTGGTGCTGTGCAATCCGGATATTATCTATCCGCTCTCTCCCGGCGAGTATGGTTTTACCTCAGGCGGCCTGGCGGCGATGATCGAGGCGCTGCTGCTGGAACGCTATGGTCAGCATGCTCCGCGATTTGTGCGACTCGGCAAGCCCTATGCGCCGATCTTCGATCAGGCACTTCAGTTTCTGAATGTGCAGAAGCCGATAATGATCGGGGACCAACTGGCTACCGATATTGCCGGTGCCAACCGGGCGGGTATCGATTCGGCCTTGGTCTCCACCGGGCTGGGCGGTAGTCATCCGCCGCGAGATGATGTCTGTCCTACCTGGTATCTGCAATCGCTGGTCTCCTTCTGACTGAGATTTTGGCCTCTGGATTGGTCATTTGGGGAACGAAATAAAGCATTCCACCAGGGTGCCGATATTTGTTTCGGCAGCTACCTAAGGAGAGTGCAACGATGTTAACCGACAACAATAGGCTTCTGTTGGAGATCGACAAGACGATCAGGGAAATCAATCGGGAGACCATAAATCCAGCGATCCCAAAATTGTCGCTGAGTGATTTGAACCCGGTCATGGTGTTGGTTGCGCGGGCGCGTGTCGTCTACCTCAAGGAACTGTTCGATATAGCAGGTGTAGTGGGTAACGGCTTGCCATCTCCCGACCAGATCGATCAGCTAAAAAAACTGCGCGAAACCTATGAAGAACTGGTGAATGGCGCGCAGTCACTTGAGATAGCGATTCAGCGCGGTTATCTCGACGTGATCTCGAAATCGAGCTGAATCGCCGGGTAATTAGCGTCTGTTAAAGCCGGCTGCCAAAAGAGGGGTCAGATGCTCCACTTGGGATGGGAATGCCGGCAATGAAAGAGGCCTGATTGACTGGTCCGCCCGGAAAGCATTGGTAGAGCCATTTACGCCCGCCATCGCCTGCGAACTCCTCCCCCAGGGCTTTCATGACCTCTCGGGCAGAGGCTTCATCCCCACGCCCTCGATAGTATTAATCGTTCCGAAAGTATTGGCAGTGTATACTGCTTTCCATGGCTACGATAAAAGAACAGCGTGATCAGAAAAGGAAAGATGTAGTGGAG